>JBAUWG010000449.1:0-4700 GCA_049583675.1 Desulfobacterales bacterium
GAGATCGGGCAAAAAGACCATTTATGGATGGACACTAAATAAGTTTACTTGACAAACACCTAATCGCCATTATATTAAAACGATTTTAATTCGCGGAAACGATAACACCCCCCATCGGGCGGCATAATCCCGTATGAGGGGTTTTTTATTCGATAAAATAAAAAATATTATGAAAAATACAATACATAAAGTCAGGAACATCGGGATCAGCGCTCACATTGATTCCGGGAAAACCACACTCACCGAAAGAATTCTCTTTTACACGAAACGAATCCACGCGATTCACGATGTCAAAGGGAAAGACGGCATCGGCGCCACCATGGATTCCATGGAACTGGAAAAGGAACGCGGCATTACCATCGCTTCGGCCGCAACCTACTGTAAATGGTCGGATCATGAAATTAATATCATCGATACACCGGGCCATGTCGACTTTACCATAGAGGTGGAACGGTCGTTGAGAGTGCTCGACGGCGCCATTCTGGTTCTATGTTCCGTGGCAGGGGTTCAATCCCAATCCATCACCGTTGATCAGCAAATGAAAAGATACAAAGTGCCCTGTATCGCCTTTGTCAACAAGTGCGATCGAAGCGGCGCCAATCCGTTTCGCGTGATCAAGCAGCTCAAAGAAAAACTGGGGCACAATGCCGTTGCCATGCAGATTTCCATCGGCCTCGAAGAAGATTTAGAGGGCATTGTCGACCTCGTGACCATGAAAGCGATCTATTTCGACGGCGACAACGGAGAAGACGTGAGAATTGAAGATATACCGCAGGATCTTATTCAAGAAGCCGGAAAGCGGCGTGAAGAACTGATCGATGCGGCATCGATGTTTTCGGATGAGCTCACGGAAGCGGTTCTCGAAGAAAAAGAAGTCGCCGATCATATGATCGTCTCTGCCGTACGAACCGGTGTGCTGGCCCGCAAAATAACGCCGGTTTTTATGGGTTCGGCCTATAAGAACAAAGGCGTTCAACCCCTTCTCGATGCCGTTGTCAACTATCTTCCCTGCCCTGCTGATGTGGAAAACACGGCCCTTGACCTGGAACATAACGAAACACCCGTTATTCTGGCCTGCGAATCGGATAAACCGGTTGTGGCCCTGGCTTTCAAGATCGAAGACGGGCAGTACGGTCAATTGACGTATATCCGGTCATATCAGGGGTCTCTCTCCAAGGGAAATACCATCGTCAATATCCGCGACGGGAAAAAAGTCAAAATCGGAAGAGTGGTCCGCATGCACGCGGATCAGATGGAAGATATCCAAATCATCCCGGCAGGGTATATCGCCGCCCTTTTCGGCATCGACTGCGCTTCCGGCGATACCTTTGTCAGTCCGGGTCTCAACTTGACGATGACGTCCATGTTTGTCCCTGAACCGGTTATCTCCCTTGCCATTGCTCCGAAAGACCGTAAGTCCCAGATAAATATGTCCAAAGCCCTCAACAGGTTCAGTAAGGAAGATCCCACTTTCAGAACCCATGTTGACGACGAAACCAACGAAACCATCATCGAAGGAATGGGGGAACTTCACCTCGATGTCTACATCGAGCGCATGCGTCGTGAATATCAAACGGAAGTTTCTGCCGGTCAGCCGAGAGTCGCTTACCGGGAAACCATCACGCGAAAGGCTGAATTTAATTATACGCATAAGAAACAAACCGGCGGCTCCGGACAGTACGGACGGATAGGCGGTTACATGGAGCCCTGCCCTGATGAAAGTTTTGTCTTTGAAAATAAAGTCGTCGGCGGTAAAATACCCACACAATTTATTCCTTCGTGCGAAAAAGGCTTCAAGCAATCCATGGCCAAGGGCCCGAAAATGGAATTTCCGATTACCGGGGTCAAAGTGGTTATCAACGATGGGGCCTCGCATTCGGTGGATTCATCTGAGATGGCATTTATTGCGGCGGCCCGGGGTGCTTTTCGTGAAGGGTATTTCAAGGCCGCACCGGCCATTCTGGAGCCGATTATGAACGTTGCCGTTGAAACGCCGGCAGAATTTCAAGGGGCTGTCATGGGACTCTTGAATCAGCGCCGGGGCATTATATTGGGAACCCAGGAAGAAGGGCCTCTTTGCGTGGTCGAGGCCAGGGTTCCCCTTGCGGAAATGTTCGGTTTTTCAACGGTGTTAAGATCATCGACTCAGGGCAAAGCCCAGTTTACCATGGAATTGGGAGCGTATAAACAGGTTCCCCAATCGATTGCCGAGGCGCTGGCAAAGGAGAGAGAAAAAGAAAAGATCAAGAACTAAGTATCATAGGTTAAAACATCAATCACGAAAACACGAAAGGACGAAAGCACGAAATAATTAATATTTTTTCGTGCTTTTAAAATTTCGTGTTTTCGTGATAAAATTAATTTTTGTAACAAGTCGGAATCTGCCGCCATTGGCTATTGACAATCAACAATCGGTAAAGGAAAACAGCTATGCTTAAAAAGGACTTGATCCTTCGGAATCCCTTAAGGTTTTTAGAAAATGACGCCGGTGACATTCTGCATGAGGGCGGCTTCGGGGCCGTGCTGGCCCGGGCAGGCGTCGGCAAAACCGCCATATTGGTGCAGCTTGCCCTGAACATGATTTTAAAAGGCAAAAACGTGCTCCACATCAGCTTGGAGGATCCGGTAAAAAAATTGACGCTGTGGTATAGAGAAGTTTTCCAACACCTTACAAAACAGTATGAACCCGGGGAAGTCAGCCCGATATGGGACGCCATTCTTCCCCACCGGTTTATCATGACCTTCAAAGTTGAAGGATTCAGTTCTTCCAAGCTCGAAGAAAGAATGACCGATTTGAAAGAACAGAATATTTTCTCACCCCAGGCGGTCATTATCGACGGTTTTAATTTCAAAGAGGACGCCAGAGCGTCACTCACGGATCTGAAGCGTCTTGCCGAAAGACATTCATTGCATGTCTGGTTCAGCGCAAAGACCCATCGTCATCAAAAATCCGGTCCCAAAGGCATTCCAGTCCCTTTATCAGACATTATCGATCTCTTTGATCTGGTCATTCAACTCAATCCGGAAGGCAAAGAGATCCATGTCAAAACATTAAAGGGCAATACCGCCGATATCGATCAGCACACGTTATTTCTGGATCCTTCGACCATGCTGGTGAAAGGCGGCGGATCCGTTTGAGCATCATCGTGGAAAAGCGCGATGATGCGTTATTGGTTATTGGTTATTGGTTTTCTGCTATCTGCAGTTATAATTACGTCTTGCCGTTGATCGAAAAATAAAATATTCGTTCACATCTTTTTTAAAAACGGATAACGAATACCCCCTTTCCGAAAGCATTATTCCCGAGGCGCTGTAAATCCGCATTTTTCATAAAATGGCTCAGTTCATTTTTTCTCATCTGTTTTCACACATCAAAATTTTTTGACACCGATAGCTGTTTATCCTATAGTTTTGGTATGGATGAACACTAAATGGCATCAAGAAAGAAACTAAAAATCGCATACCTGCACTACCACCTCAAACCCGGTGGCGTCACCACTGTTTTGAAACATCAGGTCGAGGCCGTATCTGATCGGTGCGATGTGATGGTCCTGACGGGAAGCCCTCCTGATTCGGCTTTTCCTTGCGATGTCGTTCATATTCCGGGTCTCGGGTACGACATTTACCATCAAAATTCATCGTCCCCGGAAACCGTCGCAGACGCTGTCGTGCAAGCCATTTGCTCAAAATGGAACAACGGATGCGATGTGCTGCACGTCCACAATCCGATGATCAAAAAGAACAGAAATTTTTTAAAAATTCTCGATGCTCTCCAAAATAAAGGGATCAGGCTCTTTCTGCAGATCCACGATTTTGCGGAGGACGGACGCCCGTTGTCCTACTTTGCCGATCAGGATTATATTCACGACTGCCATTACGGCGTCATCAATTCAAGGGATTATGAGATATTACTCAAAGCAGGCTTGAAAAAAGAAGGAGTGCATAAAATTTTCAACACCGTCAAGCCCGTTTTATCGGGTCGAAGCCGGAAGGCCAAGGCCGATAATTTCACAACAACGGATGATGTCATTAAACATCACATACTGTATCCGGTCCGGGCCATTCGAAGAAAGAATATCGGTGAAGCTGTTTTGTTGTCGTTGTTTTTCAATCACAACACACCGCTCCTTATTACACTTCCCCCCAACAGCCCGGCAGATATTAAAAGCTATGAAGACTGGAAAGAATTTGTCGATAAAAACAACCTGAATGTGGTCTTTGACGCAGGCCTGGCCCGAGAATATTCCGATCTTGTATTATCGGCGGATTTTCTCATTACAACGAGCATCAGTGAAGGATTCGGGTTTTCATTTCTTGAACCGTGGACGGCCCATAAAATGCTCTGGGGAAGAAAGCTTCCGGATATTTGTCAAGACTTTGAAAAAAAATCCATTCGATTGGATCACCTCTACGCGAAACTGGTTGTTCCAATGGATTGGATCGACAAACAAAGGTTCTTAGATGTATGGAACGCCGGCATACAAAACGTCCGAGACGCATTCGGGATGTCCATTGATGAAACAGCCGTTAAAAACGCCTATAAGCGTATCGCTGCCGGCAAAACCATCGATTACGGGTTGCTGAATGAATCCTTCCAAAAACAAATCATATCGGCCCTTCTATCCGACACCGCAAACCGAAACCAGACGGTTCGTCTCAACCCTTTTCTTTCATATCATGGCGATATATCAAATAAACAC
>JBAUWG010000450.1:0-1807 GCA_049583675.1 Desulfobacterales bacterium
TTGTGTAAGACTCACCAAGCAGAGCTTGCCGCCAGGTATGAGTACCCGTCGAGCCTCGGAGATTGCCTCCCGCATGTCTGTCTCCGGCAGGAGGTCAAGCACGTAAGTGGAGACGACGCGATCGACTGAATGATCGGGTAGCGGAAAATGCATGGAACCTTCTGATTGAGATACCTTAGAGAATTAGCCCTCAATCTTCATTGTCAAGCCTGCCATAGTTCCTAATATTCTGGGCTACATAATTATATGAATTCAACTGTTAAATCCAAATCTTCGAGACGTGGCATTAAAGGATAATTATCCTACTTCTTAAATTCTGAATTCAATATACTCTGTCATCAGGCTTATATCTCACGCCCCCTAGTCTATGAACTTTGACCTATCAGCTATGAGCTCTTTTTCTGTCCTCTGCCTTCTGTCATCTTGTATTTCTCAGCCAGTTCCTCATAATATTTGGCTTCCTCCTCCCGCCCCCTCTTCCGGCAGCCGGCGGCGTAAACGGCGCATTTTTCCCGCAGGGTTCGGGCGGCCGCGCGGTGCTGCGACTCGGAAAGCCGTCCGTGGTCAATGATTTTCTTCAGCGATTGTATCCGGTATTTATCAAGCCCGGCCGCCTTCGAAAGCTGGTCTTCGTGCCCGCCCCGCTTTACGGTGAGAGGATCGTCAAGGAGATGGACCGGATACCGGCAGCTGACGCGAAGCCACAAATCATAATCTTCGCAGGCCGGCAGGCGCTCGTCGAACAGGCCCACGGTGTCAAACAGCTTTTTTCTGATCATGACCGCCGAAGGGCTGACCAGGCACAGGGCAAGCGAAGGCTCAAAAATCATGCCTGAAAATTTATGGTGCCGCTTTTTGGGGTTCACCCGGACCCCGCTGCGAATCCAGATTTCCTCCGTCTGGCAGATGAGGGCCTCCGGGTTGGCGTTAAAAAATTCGACCTGGCGGGACAATTTTTGCGGCTGCCAGAGGTCGTCCGAATCCAAAAAAGCAATCAAGGGTGCGCAGGCCTCGGCGATGCCCCGGTTGCGTGCGGCGCTGACACCCCGGTTGTCTTGCGATAAAACGATGATGTCGTTGTGATAGGCCTCAAGAATCTCCCGGGTATTGTCCGTGGAGCCGTCATCCACCACAATCAGTTCAAAGTCGTCAAAGTCCTGGGCCAGAACGGAAGCGACGGCCTCTCCGAGAATCCACCCGCGGTTGTATGCGGGGATGATGACGGATACTTTGGGGTTTCCGGTTCTTGTTTTCATAGCATATAAGCAGGAGAACAGAGGCCAAAAGCCGGGAAGTTGAGAAGTTGAGAAGTAGGGAAGTTGGGAGGCTGCGAGCCTAATCCTCGAAGCCTTGTCAGGCATTCCGCGCCGTGCGCCGGCCATCTTTTTCCTTTATCCTTACAACTATCAACTATCAGCTATGAACTATCAACCGGCGCAACAGCGTCTTCCTGGCGCGATTTCCTTTAACCTTTGTCCTTTTGCCTTTTGCCTTTCACCTTAAACCATCTAGCGTTGGTAATTTACCCGTTGATATCAACCAATTCGCAATCCCCAATCGCAAATCCGAAATCAGACCATCCTTTCAATCTGCTTCAGTTTATCCTGCAACCGCTTGGCGGATATCGGAACGGCGGTCTTCAGCTCCTGGGCGAATACGGACACCTTGTATTCCTCCAGCAGCCAGAAGTAGTCTTCTACGGCCCGGCGTTTTTCGGCGGTGGCGTTCGGGGTAAGCTCTTTTAGCAGCCGGTTCAATCCATCGGCGAACTTTTGGATTTCATTGACTTTGGCCTGGTCCTTTTCAA
>JBAUWG010000451.1:0-5721 GCA_049583675.1 Desulfobacterales bacterium
TAATTCTTTGGGTTACTCATAGATATCAGATATTTATAAATTTATGTGCTCGCGGTAAGATGTGTCACGTTTTGAAAAGGAAGATTTTAACGGGAATGATTCTAAAAAGGGGAATTCTATGGAAGACAACAGTACTCTCGAGATATTAAAGCAGGCAATTCTGCTGGAAAAAAGAGGCAAGGCTTTTTATCAGAACGTTGCCGAAAAGACCGAAAACAGGGCTGCAAGGGATGTTTTTGAAATGATGGCAGAAGAAGAACAGAAACATATAAATACGCTGTCGGAACAGTTCAAGGCTTATCGTAAAAATAAAAAGTTCATCCCCGGCAGTCACGATTCGGAAAGCAGTAGCGTGGCATCAAAAGTCCTGACAGAAGAAATCAAAGAGAAAATCTCCGCTGCCGGTTTCGAAGCAGCTGCGATCTCTGCCGCCATATTAATGGAGGAGCGGGCCGTCAAACTTTACTCCGAAAGTATGGAAAACACATCCGATCCAGAAGCCAAGTCCCTGTTTGAATGGCTCACCCGTTGGGAGCGCGAGCATCTGAGTTTGCTTCTTGACATCGACAAAACCTTAAAGGAAAAAATATGGTATGATAATAAATTCTGGCCTTTTTAATATTGCAGCACACCATTGAGAACAGTTAATAGGTGGAATGAATGGGCATTTGGCAGTGATAAATGGCTACCAGAAAATACACGATTCAGTCACTCATCTTAATACATGTGTCTGCTATAGACGAAATTCATGTTGGAGACGGTTGCCACACATTTTAGATTAAACAAAAATATGGACAAAGAAAAGCATTATGAAAACCAATCCCGATAATAAAAATAATGATATTGACCTAAGATGTCCGGTATGTCGCGCACAGTTAAAGAAACGGAGAACGCGTACACCTGATAAATGCGAGATGATTTGTGGTGGGTGCGGACAAAGTTTTGACGTGTGTGACCTTGAAACATTAGATGCTCTGAAAAAGCAGTCTTGAATATGAGGGAATAATGGGGACATCCTATAGTCCCTATTTCAAGCAAAAAGTTTAAAAATTTAACCGGGCAGGCACTTCACAGGGCAAGAATTCAACAGGGTAAATTACCCATCGTTGTCATAGAAAAGGGTTCCTTTTGAAATTTGCATAGGTAACTCTAAGCGATGACAACACCAATTTATGAAACGTTTTTAATGTAAATTAAGGCAGGCAGCTTGGCCAGCCCCAAATTGGCACAAAAACAATAGGAAATTCCAATGTTTCATTGGTTTATCGATCGTCGCCGAAAGAAGCTCACCCAGGCTCCTTTCCCCTCCTTATGGGAGGACATAATCCGCCGTAACGTTGCCCACTACTGCATGCTTGAAGATGCCGAGCGTGCTCACCTGCGGGCCCTGATCCAGGTGTTTATCGCCGAAAAAAACTGGGAAGGAGCGGGTGGGCTGGAACTTACCGACGAGATCCGTGTCACGATCTCCGCTCAGGCCTGTCTGCTTCTTCTGGGCCTGCCCCACAACTACTACCGAAATGTCGAATCCATCATCGTCTACCCCTCTACCGTTGTTCCACCTCCACGCAATCCAGGCTTCTTTGAAAATACATTCGCACCAGTGAAGCTTGAGCATCCCATTATCGGGCAGGCATTCCAGCAGGGGCCGCTAATTATTATCTGGGATGCAGCCCTGCACGATGGACGCCATCCTGAGTCCGGTCACAACGTTATTTACCACGAATTCGCCCATAAACTGGATATGCTCGACGGCGCTGCCGACGGTACACCTCCACTGCGCGACCGCGCTGAATACCGTAACTGGGTCCTGACATGTTCGCGTGAATATCTACGCCTCAAACACGACACCGAAAAGGGCAAGAGATCTTTTCTCAATGCCTACGGTGCGACTAGCGAAGCTGAATTTTTCGCCGTCGCCACAGAGCAATTCTTCAATCAGCCGCGGTTAATGATTGAGCATGCACCGGAGCTTTATCGTGTTTTACAGGAATACTACCGTCAGGATCCCTCCGAACGTGTGTCCCGGATTAACTGCACGGGGGAAATATAAATGGGGGGCGCTATAGGGGGCTGACCAGGCCAAGCTAATAGAAAGATAAAACATTTTAAATTATTTGGCATTAATTTTGGGCTTAGGCCCATCTTTTTGTCACAAAAAATAGCTGTTTAAGGAGAAGCTCTTCAATTGCCGCATACAGACTCGGCTACTGCACATAAGGGCGAACGGTTGTCAAATCGCATGAAGATTGCCAAATTTGTGAACAACAGGCATCATATGCAGCCAACTCTGGCCCCAATAGGCATCAAAGATCATAATGGAACATTGACATGCCCACGAAAACAGTTGATACCATAATTATCGGGGGCGGCCTCAGCGGAATCTATGCCGCCTGCCTGCTGTCCCAAAAAAATCAATCTTTTGTCGTTCTTGAAGCCCGTGAGCGTATCGGCGGCAGGATTTTAAGCCGTGAACATCAAGGATTTTTTTCCGATCTTGGCCCCTCCTGGTATTGGCCATCGATTAACCCGAAAATGACGCACCTTATTCAAACTTTAGGCCTCAAGGGGTATCGCCAGTTTGAAGAGGGCATGGGCCGTCTTCAAAGTCCCAATGGAGCCGTCCATACCGTCAGGGGTTACGTCACGGAACCCCTCTGCTGGCGGCTTTCCGGCGGCATGACAGCACTGATCACAAAACTCTCTGAAAATATTCCTGAAAACGCTATCAGACTCAATCATCCGGTCTGCAAGATCGAAAAAAAGTCTGTCGGTGCTCTGGTCAGCGTCGGCGAACTGGAGAAAGAACCCTGGGCCCGGTTCAGTACCAGCAAGGTCATCCTCGCCCTGCCGCCGCGACTTGCCGCCGCCACCATTCTTTTTAATCCTGACCTGTCTCATAACTTGACCCAGGCGATGCTGAAAACGGGTACCTGGATGGCAGGTCAGGCGAAATTCTGCGCCCTTTACGAAGAACCTTTCTGGCGTCAAACGGGCCTCTCGGGTCAGGCTTTCAGCGAGCGCGGTCCGCTGGCTGAGATTCATGACGGATCCAACAATGGACAGGGCCCCTACGGGCTGACCGGCTTTGTCGGCATTCCGGCCGTGCAACGCAACCATCAACAACGCCTCATCGAGGCGATTCTCTCCCAACTTGCAATCATCTACGGTAGACCGGCGGCGCGGCCGACGACCTTCTTCTACCAAGATTGGGCTCGCGAACGATTTACCGCCACCCAGTTTGACCAGCCGCCGATGTACGAACACCCGCTCTATCACCCCCCGGCAGGTCAAACCTCCATTTGGGACGGTACCCTCCATTTTGCCGGCACAGAAACCGCCGATCAACACGGCGGTTATCTCGAAGGTGCCCTGACCGCGGCCGAACGGGCGGTAATGAACCACTAAGGGGGGATGTCCATAAATAAGTTGTTCTTCACCCATATAGTTGGAAAAGATGAAATTCGAATAACCATAGAACCCATTGGCACATTTGTAAACAAGGTAAAATAACTTATGAATATTACAGGACTTAATTTTACGGGAAAAACACTAACAGGAAAAAGCCATGCGACTTTCGAAGCTGAAAATCCTGCTTTGGGCAGCAAAATTGCCCCTTCTTTTCACGAAGCCACTGGGGAGGAAGTGGATGAAGCCATTCAAAAAGCCACCGTGGCCTTTAAAGATTATAGCCGTAAAAGCGGACCGGAAAAAGCGGCCTTTCTGGAGGCAATCGCCGACGAGATGATGGCGCTGGGAGAAGATCTATATACAACGTTGTAAGGAAGAAACCGGACTACCGGAAGCTCGGCTTAACGGAGAAAGGGGCAGAACGGTCAATCAGTTACGCATGTTTGCAAAATTACTGCGAGAAGGTTGGTGGGTGGACGCACGCATCGATAAAGCCGACCCTTCCCGGCGTCCTGCTCCTAGACCTGACGTCAGAAGTATGCAAAGAGCATGAGGACCTGTCGGTGTTTTTGGCGCCAGTAATTTTCCTTTTGATTTTTCAGTAGCAGGTGGCGATACGGCTTCGGTAACATTAGGGGTGGGCCAGTTCTGTACCAATCCGGGATTGGTATTCACGGAAAGTTCCGAGGAAGAGAGAAGATTTCGGGAGCTGTTGTCCAATACCATTAAAGAAGCTTCATCAGGCGTTATGCTCAGTGGCGCACTACAACGAAATTATAAAAAGGGATTGGAAAAATTAAGTCAGACCAATGGTGTCACCTTGCTGGCAGAAGGAAAAGAAGAGGGGCAAGGGTACCTTGGGGTTCCTCACGTATTTCGGTCAACATCGGAATCTTTTTTTACGGATCAAACATTGGAAGAAGAAGTTTTCGGGCCGTCCACACTGACGGTATCGGCTAAGGATAAACAGGACCTGGTTAAAGTAATCGGGAAGCTAAAAGGACACCTTACCATTAACGTGCATGGCACAGACGAAGACCTTAACAATCACGCTGATGTGATTCGATCATTGGATCAAAAAGCCGGAAGGTTAATCATAAATGGATATCCCACCGGAGTAGAAGTCTGCCATGCCATGGTGCATGGGGGTCCGTTTCCGGCAACAACAGATAGCAGGACGACCTCGGTTGGAACCATGGCGATTACCCGGTTTGCGCGGCCGGTTTGTTATCAAAATTTCCCCGGACATCTTCTCCTGGATGAGTTAAAAGATGCCAACCCGCTAAAAATTTGGGGGCTTGTGGATGGAAATCTCACAAAGGAATAAACGACAGGAAAAACAATATGAGAAATGTATTAGGGAGATGTCCGGTACACCCATAAATAAGAAGACAGTCCAGCGGATATCGTTTCAATAAAGCAGCTTTACAGGAAGTTAGACGATATTTCCAAAAGAGTTACTCTCTCATTTGTCCTTTCCTATTAAAAAAATGCCGTAAGTCGCATAAAGATCGGGCAAAAATTTAATGATCTTTCCACTTCTATCGTGGGAATGGCTGTTGATGGCCACCTCTTTAACAATTTTAAAATTGACCTGCTTTGAAAATTTTCTGAAATCCTTAAGCGTAATCACCCGAATATTCGGAGTGTTGTACCAATCATAGGGGAGTTGTCGGGTTATGGGGGCATATCCTGTCAACAAAAGTTGCAATCGGACTCGCCAATAGCTGAAGTTGGGGAAGCTGACAATCCCCTTTTTCCCGATTCTCAATAAAGATCTGATCAACTCCGACGGTTCATAGACCTGCTGGAGAGTTTGGCTCAGGACCACATAATCAAAAGTATTGTCCGGATAATCGAGAACTTCTGTATTGATATCGCCTTGCAATACCGACAGGCCTTTTTCAATACATCGGGCCACCCTCGATTCTTTACGTTCAACCCCCGTACATTTTACATCCTTGTTATGTTTTAGAAAGTAAAGTAAATCCCCTTCGCCGCACCCGAGATCAAGAACTCTTGATCCCTTTTCAATCCAGGAGGCGATTATCTGAAGATCGAATCTCATTTTATTGTTTTCTGCTTTCTGTGTATGTTGATTCTAAAAAATTTTTTATCAGTGCTGTCAGCCGTTCGTTGGGGAGAAGGAAAGCGTCATGGCCCCATTGAGCCTCTATTTCACAAAAACTCACATCAAGACCGTTCTTCTTCATGGCCTTCACCATGGACTTGGATTGATATGTTGGATACAACCAGTCAGAAGTAAAAGATAAAACCAAAAATCGGGCGCCGGTTTTGGAAAATGATTTG
>JBAUWG010000452.1:0-2780 GCA_049583675.1 Desulfobacterales bacterium
GGGTAAGGAGGTTGTGGCTCAAAATCTTTACGGCAAATCCCAAAGAAAAGACAAGCCGTTTATTAAGGTCAACTGTGCGGCATTGCCGGAAGGATTGCTTGAAAGTGAGCTTTTTGGATTTGAACGAGGCGCTTTTACAGGTGCTGAACGAAAAAAACGCGGAAAATTTGAACTTGACGATAAAGGGGTTTTGTTTCTAGATGAAATCGGCGATATGCCTCTGGCACTCCAAGCCAAGCTTCTTCGGGTTCTTCAAAGCGGTGAGTTTGCCCCTCTGGGTTCTGAAAAGGAAGTCAAAGCAGACGCTTGGGTTATCGCTTCTACCAATCAAAACCTTGGAGAAAACGTCAAAAAAGGACTTTTTAGAGAAGATTTGTATTATCGGCTCAATATTATAAAAATATATATACCCCCTCTTCGCAATAGACCTGAAGACATACCGACGTTAATTGACTATTTTATAGAAAGATATGCTTGTCAGTTTGACAGAAATAAGATTTCAAAGCCCGACGCTGATGCTATGGAAAAGTTGATCGCATATAGCTGGCCCGGAAATGTCAGGGAGCTTCAGAGTATTCTACAGAGTTCCATGGTGATGGGTAATTGGAAAGAAGTTGTTGACGATCTTTCCATCAGAGATAAATCTAATGTTTATTCAACGTCAGGTCAAAAGGGGCTGGATAAAACCCTATCAGTTGACATCCTTCTTGATCTAAAAAATGAAAATTCACCGGGACATGCATCATTTTCTCTTAAAAAAATTAGAAAAGAGAAGATGAATATCATCGATAAAAAGGTCATCTCACACGTGCTGAATCAAACAGGCTGGAACCGTTCAAAGGCCAGTAAAATATTAAAAATCAGCTATAAAACACTCCTTTACAAAATCAGCGACCTTGATATAAAACCATCCGATCAAAACCGTTAATATCTCGAAATCTTTGCGATTTGTCCGCCATTTTGACAACGGCTCAATTGGTTGGCAGAAGGCGGAAAACTGGAATTAGAAACAAGGAAAGAGGCAGAACCTGTGGCTTAGAGGGACGAGGGAAGACCGCTACGATAGGACGATGGACGATGGAAACCGGAGGACTAAAGACCAGAGGTCAGACGTCGGATGGCGGATGTCCCCGGTTAAATTCGTTGCACTGTTGCTATCGCAAAATGAACGGGGCAGGAACCAGGGCCTAAAACCCTACCCTAACCCCTTTTGCCGGATGCTTTTTGTTTCTCTTTTACTGTAAATCCGATCTCCCCGGTTAAACAGGCTGTGCGTTTAACAGGGTAAAGCTCTGCCAGGTCTCTTCCGGATCAGTCCTCGTGGGCCGGCAAATGGATGATATAGCCGCCGGAGCGTTCGTCCCTTTCCAGCTCCAGCTGACCGCGGCGCTGCCCGTCTTCCAGGAGTTGGCCGAAGGTCCGAAAGCCGTAATAGGATTCGTTGAAGCCGGGCTTGCGCCGCTTTAAGGCCTGCTTGACCATTGAGCCCCACATCTTGTCCGCTTCACCGCGCTCGGCGATCAGCGCCTCGACGGTTTCGATGATCAAGTCCACGGCCTCTTGCTTTTTGTCTTCTCCGGTTTTATGGACCTCCTTCTTGTGCGTCAGGTCCGGACCCGGTTTACCGGCTTTTTTGCTGCTCTTTTTCTTTTTGGCCTCTTCCTCCCGAACCAGGTCGTCGTAATAGATAAACTCATCGCAGTTGGATATCAAAAGGTCCGAAGAGGAATTTTTCACCCCGCAACCGATGACCACCTTGTTGTTTTCGCGCAGCTTGCTCACCAACGGCGAAAAATCCGAGTCCCCGCTGATAATGACAAAGGTCTCCACGTGGCTCTTGGTATAGCACAGGTCCAGGGCATCGACCACCATGCGGATGTCGGCCGAATTCTTGCCCGACTGACGGACATGGGGAATTTCGATGAGTTCGAAGGCGGCCTCGTGCATGACCTCCTTAAACTCCTTGTAACGCTCCCAGTCGCAGTAGGCCTTCTTAACGACGATGCTCCCCTTGAGAAGCAGCCGTTCGAGCACTTTCTGGATATCGAACTTTGCAAGATTGGAGTCTTTCACGCCGATAGCGATATTCTCGAAATCGCAGAACAACGCCATATTCTTGACCTCGATCTGGGTGACCATATGCCGTTCCTCCTTGTGATTATTTTGATGCTAAGAGCCTGTCGACTTTTGACTTTAACTGCATCAACACGAGATTTCCCGTGTTTAATTTACCTCTTGCACGGCCCAATTCGATGCTCGCTTGAATTAAATCCGTGGGGACCTCCGGCTGATCGTGTTCCGGCTTGCGAACCAGTGTTATCGCGTCTGCGGGACAGGCCGACACGCATAGTCCGCAGCCGATGCATCGATCCATATCCATGGACGCTTTTTCATCCACCCGCTGAACCGCCTCCATCTGGCAGCGATCTTCACAGACGCCGCATCCCTGGCAGGTTTCAGTGTCGACCACCGCAAAAAACGGCGTAGATGCCAGGCTTGCCGGTTTGGGATAGCGTTTTAAATTCCGAAGCACGCCGCAGCAGTCTCCGCAGCAGCAGCAGATATTGACGATCTCTTTGGCATTGCTGGGTTGAAGTACCAGACCCGCTTCTTCTGCAATTTTTAAAATGCTTAAGGCTTCTTGTTGACTGATCTCCCGGCCGAGGCCATTTTTTAGATAATACTCCGCCCCGCCGTCAAATACAAGGCAGGTTTCCAAAGGCTTGCCGCATCCTTTTCCCAATAAACCGAGTTCGCGGCGGCAGATGCACGGCGCCACC
>JBAUWG010000453.1:0-6474 GCA_049583675.1 Desulfobacterales bacterium
CTAAACCCTGAACGTTTGAACCCTTACATTAAACCCGAGCTAAATGCTCGAACGGAGGATATCATGAATCGCAAGCGCTTCGTTATTATTCTGACATCCCTGGTGTTTTGGGGCTCTGTCGCCCAGGCCGCTGTTATAACCAAAACCATCTCTTACCGGCAGGGCGGCGTCAGCCTGCAAGGGTTTCTTGCCTATGACAATCTGATCAAAGGGAAGCGTCCCGGTGTGCTTATCGTGCACGAATGGTGGGGACTCAACGACTATGCCCGCAAACGAGCGGAACAACTCGCGTCTCTGGGCTACATCGCTTTTGCACTGGACATGTATGGAAAGAACAAAGTGACCGATCATCCCAAACAGGCCCAGGAATTTATGAAGCAGGTGACTGAAAACATAGAAACATGGCGGCATCGCGCAATCGCCGGTCTTAATATTTTGAAACAACAACCCAACACGGATTCGACCAGAATAGCCGCCATCGGTTATTGTTTCGGCGGTTCCACCGTTCAACAATTGGCATACAGCGGCGCGAATATCAAAGGGATCGTCAGTTTCCACGGTTCCCTGATACTGCCTCCGGCATCAACGGTCCGGTCGATAAAGGCTAAATTTTTAATTTGCCACGGCGCGGCGGATCCGTTTACCAAGCTTGAAATGATCACGTCGTACATCGCCGCCATGAATGCGTCGGCAATCGACTGGCAGATGGATATCTACGGCCATGCAAAACACAGTTTCACGAATCCCGGGGCGGATCAATACGGCATGCCGCAACTCGGATACAACCGCCTCGCCGATCTTCGCTCCTGGCAGGCCATGAAACAATTTTTTAATGAAATCTTTTCCCAGTGATCTTTTATCGAGGATCTCAAAGCGGTCTATCGGCGAAAAACATCAGACTTGACATAGATCTTTATAATGAATAGGCTTAAAAAATTATCAATTCTAACCAAAGGAGCGTATTGTGGAAAAAGTTGAGAACGGAACGTTTGTCAGTGTGGACTACAAAGGATCATTGCAAAACGGTGAGGTGTTCGACACCAGTCACGGGCGTCAGCCTCTTGAAATACGGATGGGCGCAGGCCAGTTGATCAAAGGGTTTGAAAAAGAACTTCTGGGAATGGCGGTCCATGAAAAGAAGGTTTTTACCATTGAACCGGAAGAAGCCTACGGACAGAGAGACGAAAACCTGACCCAATCCTTTGCCAGATCTGAAGTGCCGCCGGAAATGAACCCCCGTGCCGGCATGACGGTAGGTGTCAAGACCCCGGAAGGACACCAGGTCCCTGCTCGAATCACCCATGTGGATGATGAAAAATTGACTCTGGATTTGAACCACCCACTCGCCGGCGAAGCATTGACCTTTGAAATTGAGGTCAAGGGTATCAGCAGCACCCCTACCCAGTCTCCGTCTGCCTGCGGTTCAGGCTGCAGCTGTTCTTCAGACTGTGAATGTTAACAATGTATTGACAATATATCCGGCATGGTGTAAACGTTTTTGAAAAATTAAATCAATATTGACGAGTTATGTTCAGGCCAAGGGCCATCCCGACTCGGGACGGCCCTTTTTTTATGGGAGGAGGGAATATGAAGGAATATATCAACAACGCATTATTTCTATTATTCATCACCCTGTCAGCACTCGGAATCGTCCTTGTTTCGGCCAATACTGCAAATGCCGGCCCCCCCAAAGAAATACGAATCGGCGCAACAATTTCCATGAGCGGCAAATTTTCCACGGAAATCGGACCTTTTAAAAAACTAATGGCGGCCTATGCAGCTGCCGTCAACCATCGCGGCGGCATATATGTCAAAACTGCGGATGCCCGAATTCCGATTAAATTTATCGTATACGATGACAAGAGCGACGGTCCCACCGCCCGGAAGTTTTATGAAAGACTTATTTCGGTAGACAAAGCGGACATTCTTCTCGGGCCTTATTCCAGTCCGCTGACCTTTGCAGCCAGCGTGGCCGCCGAAGAAAACCGGGTGCCGTTTATCGCCGTCTGCGCCAATTCCCCCAAAATTTACAATCGCGGCTTCAAATGGATCGTCTGCGTCATCGATGCGGCCCCCCTTTACACCCATCGATACTGGGACATGATCAAGGCTGAAGGTTGGGCCAAAACCGTTGCGTTTGTGGTCGAAGATACGCTGCACCCCCAGGGCGTCTATCACGGTGCCAGAAAACTGGCGGAAGACGCGGGACTAAAAGAAGTTGCGCTCAAAGTACTTCCGCCGGACACCCATGATTTCACTGCCGCCATCGTAAAAATTCAGGAGAAATCTCCGGATATCGTTTTCGTTTCAGCCAACGTGCCGTTTTCCATTGCATTCATGCGCCAGGCCAGAGAACTGGGTCTGAACCCCAAAGAATTTCATGTCATCCACCACGGCGGTGTGTTCAAAAAAGGCGTCGGGGCCGGCGCAGAAGGCGTCGTCGGCCAATCCTACTGGACCCGGGGAATGGATTACGGAAATCCGGATCTATTTTCGGAAGTCATGGCACGTTCAGGAATCGATCTCGATGACTTCCCATGGGCACCGGCATACATGATGGCGTTTGAGACAATGACCCAGGCCATTGAAAGGGCCGGGAGCCTGAATAAAGAAAAAATGATGTCGACCCTGAAGCATCTCAATATCATGACCATCGGCGGTATGGTGAGTTTTTCAGAAAACGGCGTCGGCACCATCAACACCTATCCGTCCCAGATCACCGACGGGCAATACCACATCATCTGGCCGCCGGAAGTCGCCACCGCCCGGCACCGTTATCCGGGGGCGGGGAAATAGGGGGAAGAGGCATAGGGCAGAGAGCATAGGGACGATGGACGACCGCTGCGCCGGGATGACGGACGAATGAGGGCAGATAACGGACGACAGAGGACTGAGGACGAAAATTAGGAAAGAGGAAAGAGAGAAGATCAGAGATCGGAGGGCAGAAGGTCAGAAGATAAGAAGGTGAGAAGATGAGAAAAAACTAACCTTCTGATCTTCACACCTTCTTACCTTCTATCTCTATGCCCCATGCCCTATGCTCTTCTGCCCTGTGCTGCCCTCTACCCCATGCTCTATTAACCATTTAACGATTTAACCATGCAACCACAACAGTGAAGTGATCCAGGTTCTCATCAGCGGCCTTTTCTTAGGAGGCGTATATGCATTGCTGGCGGTAGGGCTTTCGCTGGCATTCGGCATCATGGGCGTTCTCAATCTTGCCCATGGAAGTTTGGCTGTGATGGCGGCCATCCTTTATAAAAAGTCTCTGCTCCTTTACCCGTTTTCTCCGTGGACCTTTTGTGTTTTGGCCACACCGGTTTTTCTTGCCATCGGATGTCTTTTGCATCTTTTCATCGCAGCGCCGTTTCGCAACCTTTCCCCACCCGCCGGCGTGGTGGCATCGTTGATTGCAAGCCTGGGGATCGCCCTTGTCCTGGAAGACCTGTTTGTGTGGTGGCAGGGCTGGGAGCCCATCTCAACATACATTACCTTCCCTACGGTGCATCTTCTGGGTCTGAAAATCCCCGGTATGAGAGCGGCACTGCTGGGAATGACGGCCGTCACCATCAGCCTTTGCACGCTTTTTATGAAAAAAACAGATTTCGGCAGGTCCATGAGAGCTTTGGCGCAAGACCAAGAGGCCGCTTCTCTTTATGGCATACATCCGGGTTTCACCGCCATGGGCGCCATGGGCCTCGCAACGATTCTAGCGGGACTTGCAGGCGTTTTTTATTCCGTCCTGTATCCTCTTTCCCCCAGAGAAGGACTTGACCTGACCCTCAAGGCGCTCTTTATCGTTGTTGCCGGCGGAATGGGAAACCTGCGGGGACCGGCCGCTGCCGGGTTGGCGCTGGGATTCGTCGAGTCCTTTGCCGGCTTTTTGTTCACCTACACGTCAACGGACATCATTGTCTACAGCCTGCTGGTCTCTTACCTGGCGCTTAAAAGAAGCGGGAGGCGATAATGAAATCATGGAAGACAACGTTCTCATTGACGATCTTAAGCGCTCTGACCCTATCCGCGGCCGCATTCAGTGAAGGGTACGTCGGCATTTTCATTTTTTCTCTGATCATAAATGGTGTTATGGCGGTATCTTATGATATTCCGGGACGTTCCCTGGACTTTATCAGCCTTGGCCATGCGGTATTTTTCGGATTGGGGGCCTATTTTTTCGGTATCGCCGTCTCAAAGGGTTTTTCTTTTTTCCCGGCCTCAATCCTGTCGGTGTTGTTGAGCATTGCTGCAGCAGGGATGATCGTGCTTTTGACGGCGGGGTTGAGCCAGGGCTACTATTCATTGGCCACGTTAGGGATCCTCACCATTTTTCAGCGGCTGTTCGAAACACTGGAAGGCGTGACCGGAGGCTCTGCCGGAATTTATATTCCGGAGCCCATATCCAAATTCCAGTGTGCCCTACTGGCGGCACTTTTGCTTCTGGCAACCGCAGGCTGTCACGTTCTTTTTTTCCGCTCCCGCTGGGGATTATACTCAAAGGAAGCAAAAGCCGATGAGGAGGCCGCAGAAGCCATCGGCATTCCCACACGTAAATTAAAGGTGCTGTGCCTCATGACCGGAGCCATTTTCCCATGTATGGCGGGCGTCCTTTATCTGGCTCGAAATTCTCATGTAAACCCGTCCTCGGGGTTCAGTCTCACGCTCAGTATCACGGCGCTGCTGGCCTCTCGAATCGTGCCGGCAAAGGGGGTGCTCGGACCGCTGTCCGGCGTTTTGCTCATTACGGCCGCGGAAGAATTTATTTGGACAAAATTTGACGGTTTCAACCATGCCTGGTTCGGTTTAATTCTGCTGGGGGCGGCCCTTTGCCAGAGCATCGATTTCAGAAACCTAATAAGAGGAATACCCTGAAGCAGATCGTCTTGTTTTCTGCGTGCCGCCCTCAGCCATCTCCCGTCCGTCGTCTGTTTCTGCCTTCAATCATCAATCCAAACGCCCTATGCTCCATGCTCTCTACCCTCTGCTCCATGCTCCCTGCCCCATGCCCTATACTCCCTGCCCCAGGCTTAGCCTGACGCCACCGACTTCCGGTCCTCTGCCCTGAACCCTTCATCCCAAGGAAATCGCCTTCTCGGGACACATTTCCTGGCAGCAGAAACAGGTAATGCACGTATCGGCATCCACCCGGGGAATCTCCTTGTCCATATCCATGGTCAAGGCCGATACCGGGCATTGCTCGATACATGTGCCGCATGCGGTGCACAGATCAGGATCCGCATGAGGTCGAATAAGGGTTCGGCCAAGAATCATTGACTGAACCGCTTCATTGTTCATAACGGCCTCGCCGCCGAGGGGCGGCAGCTTGAAATCGGGAATCGGCGTCAACTCCCCGATCACCTCGATCTTTTCGAGATCATAGTCCCCTAACCCGACCGCTTTGGCTTTCTGAAGAAAACGCAACCGTCCGGGGTCGCATCCCATCATGGTCGCAATGACCGCATCCATGGCCACGGCATTATCCGAAGCCAATACCAGTCCGATATCTCTGAGATCGGGTGATGCCGGGCCATTGCCTTCCATACCGACCACGGCGTCCACAATAAAGAGGTCGGGTACCCGGAGCTTAAACACATCCACTATCATTTCATGAAATCGCTGCGGGCTTCCCGCAATCTTGTGAAGTTTGGCCTTCTGAGCGCCGGGCAAAAAACCGTAACTGTTTTTGATCGCTCCGGTAATGACCGTCAATCCATGCGTTTTGAATTTCGGCAGGCTGATAATGATATCGGCATCCAGAATGATTCTGGAAAGGCTGACAAAGGGCAAAAAATCAGGATTGAAATCGACCCTTACCGAATCATTGCCGATGTTCTCATAATGCCCCCCGGCCGCCGCCATTAACCCTGTTATTTCAAAGCTCTTCTCGTTGGCCCCATAGTTGAACAACCCGGGATTGTCCCCCACAACAATGCTTTCAGGCGCCAAGGTTTCCACCTTTTCCACCACGGCTTTCAGTACGGCAGGATTTGTAACGACGCCCTCACGCCACTCTGACGCCCTGAGAACGTTGGGTTTAATCAATACCTTTTTCGCTTTTATTTGCAAGGGAAAGTGTTCAAATGCCCGGTCAACGGCCTGCCGGACATTCTCATAATCGGCCGGTTGGATCATTACTTTGCTCATAAGGTTTACCTCTCTCTTTCTGATATGTTGCCGGATGAATCTACCGACGGTTTACGATATGACCATACCCCATTTAAAAACTCAAGTCCAGTGTCGAGAGATCGACAAGAGGCTTTGCCCTAAATCCCTTAAATTTTCTAAGGTTGGGACATAACGGCTAAAAAATAGCGATTGACAACCGAAATCACCATTGTTATTCTGAAATAACTAGTGTCCATCCATAAATGAGGATTTTTGTTCGAGATCAAGGCATGCGAAAAAAATAACCACAGGCATATAGTTGATATTCCGAGGATTATTTTTTGAGCATAACGCCGAGATCGGGCAAAAAGA
>JBAUWG010000454.1:0-5569 GCA_049583675.1 Desulfobacterales bacterium
CAATTCTTCCAGGGGAGTAACCGTACTTTTGAGCCTTGAGAGAAATGATACGGATCTGGGGTTTAATCGGAATAAGTCGAATCAGCAATGGAATAGCCAGTGCTGATATCAGGCTTAATAAAATTAGAAGATGTGCTATTTTTCTGCTCATGTTCGTTGGTGTCTGTATTTTTTTCAACGCTATTTACCAAATGCTCGAATAGCGCTATCGATTTTTTACTGTCCCATCGGCGGCTTCCCAAAGCTTTGCCGATGATTCCGCCATCCCTATCGATAATATATGTTGTCGGGATGCCGCGTATCCCGAATGGGGCGCCTAACTCATTGATTGAATCCAAAAGTGCCGTAAATGTTAATTTATGCTCTCTGAAATACCTTTTCACCACTGCGGCCGGTTCGTTCATATTGATGGCAACCATGGCAAAATCCCTATCATTGAAATACGCATGTAATTTCTGCATCGAAGGCATTTCATAACGGCATTCCGGGCACCACGTCGTCCAGAAATTTAAAAACACAATTTTGCCTTTAAAATCAGAGAGACTCACGGCTTTGCCGTTTAAGTCCAAAAGGTTGAAATCTCTGGGCGGGGCAATATTGGGAATGCTCATAATGCTCATTTCACGAAACAATCTTTCTGTTGTCGGATCGGGTGGGTCTGCCGCAATTCTTTGACCCGCATCAAATGAATAGCTCATGACAACGGAAGCTATAAGGATGAGGCAGACAGGGATCACTACCCGGGTTATAATGAATATTTTATTAAGCGTCATTTTTTATCGTATATAACTTATAATGCGAATTTATTGAAAAGCAGCAAATAGCCGGGAATTACAATCAGCTTGTCGAAAAAAATCAAAAGGCCAAAAAGGACCATAATGCCGCCGGTGATCTTCTCCAAAAGTCCGAGATGTCGCTTTATCCGGTTGAAAATTCTAAAGAATTGATTCACACCCACAGCCGTTAGCAGAAAAGGAATCCCCAGACCAAGAGAATACGCAGAAAGAAGCAGAACCCCTTGATTGACCTGATTCAGCGTGCCGGCAAAGGTGAGAATGCCGGTCAGAATCGGACCGATGCACGGTGTCCAGCCAAAAGCAAATGATGCGCCGATGACCAGTGCCCATATAAACCCGACTTCTTTTCTTTCAACATTAAATCGGACTTCTTTGAAGAAGACGAGTGGGCGAAAGAGTCCTAATTTAACGAAACCAAACAAAATGATGATCAGTCCGGCAACTTTCGTCAAAAAGGAAATCTTGGTTGATAATAATGTTCCTATCCATGTTGCCGAGGCACCTAAAAGGATGAAGATTGCCGAAAATCCGACGATAAAAAATATCGAATTGAGAACAACAATCCGTTTTTGGCTGTTCAACAAACCATTGCCGGGAGAATCATCCTTCATCTCCTGTAGCGAAACGCCGGAAATAAAAGAAATATATCCCGGAATCAACGGAAGCACGCAGGGAGATAAAAATGAAATTAATCCTGCGCCGAATGCCATGGTTATGGGGACATCTTGTATCATCAGCTACTTGTACAATACGCCCGGAGTGCCTCTGACCGCAGTTATTTCAATTGAAACATCTCCATTCGCGGGTACGGTTACCATTTGTTTTTGTGTTTTCAGTTTTTCGTGCCAAATTTTTAAAACGTATTTGCCGGCAGAAAGATCCTTAATCCCTTTGATATTGCTTTGATAAAGGTATTTTGAATTCGGAATTTCAAACCGCCCCTGATCGTCTGTGACGGCAAAATAGGGATTTTTCAAGACCATGATGTAAGCCGCCATTTCCGCATGGACGTCGCAGCGAAGCTCGACAATTCCGGGTTTATCAAAACGAATACTTTTGCTTGCTCCGGGCTTATAACTGCCGAGATTAAATTTTTTGGTCCGGGAAAGAGAAAAAATATTATGATTGACTTTATCATTATTGGGAAAAGCAACCGACGCCCCGACCGGGATCGGCAGAACATGGGGGACAAATGTCAAATTCTGCTGATCCATGGTAAATTTCGTTTTAGAAAGATCTACGTGAACCGAAGGCGCTTTCACCAGATACACTAAAACACCGGCCGGTGACCGAAGCCCTCTCACCTTTACAATACCGGTGATTTTTCCGGCCATTGCCTGGCCCGGAATATAAATGATCAGAACAAAGACCAATGAATATATGATATACAAGTACCTTCTCAATATTTTTTCCTCCTTTGATCGTTCGATCTATAATTTTGACAGGGTTACCAGACACGACTGGTAATTAAAATGTCTTTAGCAGGCCATTTCTTGCTTTTTACCCAGGGCCGTATGACCGGACGATATATCAGGTTTGCCTTGGCGGTAGGTTCGTCTTCCGGGTTCTCGAGCAGAAATTCATAGCTCAGCGTTACCGTGGTTTTCGGCCGGATACGGGTATCCGAGGCAATTCCTGTGGCGCGCCAAAAGGGCACATTCAGATGGCCTTTGTCATCTTTCAGGACTCTGGCAAAAACCGAACCTGGCAGTCCTGCATAGTTGCCGGCTTCGATTTTTCCTTTTCCGGTCCATTTAGGGAGACGTTCTCCTTTTACCATTTTCAAGGGTTTGCCCTTTGAATCCACGACGTTTAACACCAGCATGATACTTCGCATGGTTTCTCCGGTGGGAACCCAGTGGCCGCCGTTGGTATTGGTAATGTACACATGGATGTCCACCTTTTTACCGGTTGTCTTGCCGTCAATTTCCATCGACAGGGCGGTTTTGAGCTGAGTTTGGGTACCGCCGTCAAAATGATGGGGATGTATATTCTCAGGCGACCGGTAGGTTCCCCACATATTCCGAGCGGCGCCGTCGACAACGTAATTGTCATACGGGAGCATCTCTTTTCGCCAACTCATATGACAATCCTGACATTTTTTGCCTTTGTTGGGATCGTTCCGGGCGAGTCCATCCTGCCAGTTTTTCCATTCCTGAAAGGTGGTTTGGATGGGTAAAACCGTGTCGTCTTTCAATCCGAATCCCTTCCATTCCGATGCGGAATATATCTTGCTGTGATTCCATATTTTTCCTTTTCCCAACGGTTTAAAATGGCCGTGACATACGGCGCAAAACTCGCCTTTATTAAACACAGAGGAATAGGATGCCGCCATGGGAGGGACCACCACGTCGTCATAGGGGCCAAAGACAAGAATTGAATTCCCGATGGGAGAAGACTGTCTTTCAAAAATCGGGGCCATCCGGCTGGGTTTGGTGTTATCCGCAAATACTTTGTCAATTTTATGGCAATAATCGCAGCTGATCCCGTCCCATTCCGTTCTGGGAGATTGAAGAACACTTTTCAAATCCTGAGACCAAGGACTGGAGGCAACGGCTGACGGCGCATGGCAAACCGCACAATTGCCGTTGCTGTCTGGATTGTCGAGGCGATATCCGGGCCCGACATCATGGTGTTGAAACGCGTCGGTGCCATAATACATATCCAGCACCTTTGGGTTGGATGTCGTGTGCGCCATTTTCGACCGATCCCAGTAGCGGGTGAGTGTTGTATGACATCTGGAACAGGTGACGGGTGAAATAAAGCGGTAGTCCGGGTTGTCATTCAGGTAGATGGGGTTCAGGTAAATGTCCTGCACCCTACCCAGTGGACCGGCAAATTGCGCATTATTAAACCAGCCTTCCTTACCCGCGGTTATTTTAACTCCCTGAAAATGGACATGGGCAGGCTGAAGCATGTATTGTCCCTGTCTGTTCGTCAGCGTATATTTTGCATCTCCCGGGATTCTGACCCTGGCATTTTGCACCGGTCCGTAAACAGACATAACACGCCCTTGCATGGTCGTTGGGTTTATATCTTCTATTTGTGTTGTCTTAGCGACGCTATTTTTTTCAAAATAATATCTGAGCGAAAACAGCACCAGTATCAGCAAAATTACCGCGAAAGTATATTTCTTCATGATTGTCGGTTTAAGCTTTGACGATTAGCGTTCCTTGCATGTTTTGATGATTCTTGCCGCAGATGGCATTGCACGTGAAAGTAAAAATGCCGGGTTTGTCAGCCGTAAACGATACCAGAATGGTTTTGCCTGGATGGATGCCACCCGTTACGAAGATGCCCTCGTCTTTGAGGCTGAAGCCATGAACGACATCACTGCTCCTTAACTTTAAGACGACGAGATCCCCTTTTTCAACGATAATGGCCGGCTTTTTTAAATGATTCTCTGAATGCCACAAAGAAATGATATCTTTTGCCCGAACTTCCCCCAAAATCCAGCCGTATCGGGCGTTGCCGGTCAGCGTAAACACTTTGGCGCTGGGAGGTATTTTTGCTTTCCACACATATTTGTTATAGGATCCAATGGCAAAAGGCAACCCGATAACAGACAGAATCAACAGAAAGAAAAAAACCATATCCAATTTATTAGGGTTCATGCGCATGAATTTCTCCAGACCCAATCTAAAAAGCGATTCCAGGACCCCCCACGGGCAATTTCTCCGGTTTTATATCATCCGAAAGAGCGATCAATTTATGAGAATCAGACGGCCGGTTTGTTTGTCAACGCCCAAGCGCTGAACAACATCATTGGTGCTGTTAAGGATTTGGATCTCATAAAAGCTGCCGGCATCATTAATCTGCCCAACCTGAAGGCTCGGGTTCAATCTCTTGACATGGTTGCTCGCTAAATCGGCGGCCTGCTCTTTTGTCAAAAAAGATTTCTGTGCGATGGGACCTGTTGATTCACGTCGTTGAGGAACATAATCTCCGCCGCCCGCAGAGCCGGAGTTCCACCCACAGGCGCTCGCATAATGAGGCCCGGTGATAAACATATGACCGACTCCTATCAGTGCCAGAAATAGAATTCCGGCGAGCACTATTTTAAGAAACAGCTTCATCTTTACACCTCCAAGTTTAATCATGTTTTTCTTTTTGTTTCATCGTTAGAGCAATAGTTGTGCCATATAAAAATAATAACCGATTTTTTGAACTAAATGCGGATTTGCCGATGCTTTTCAGTCAATTTTCGGGAAAGTTCCTTTCATCATTAACCGACCGATGTAGACTTATTACCCACAACAGTGTGCCGGTTGAGTAAAATATGCCCACATAATAATAGAGCAGCGCACAAAAATGCTGCAATTTCTGCTTTTACGCATACACGTGTCCCGATATTAGAATCTGAGCCGTACATCATTGGATTGTGTATCAATTCTTATTTGAAGATCAACAGAGGAGGGAAAGGTTTTGAAGATATATGGGAATGGTACCCGAAGCGATATGGAATCGTGCTGCCTTGCCGTTTTCACCGAGATTCTGAAACAACAAGGCATAGTAACCGGTAAATCCGGATAAAGGGCCGGTTACCTGTCGATGCATGTTTGTGGACGATGTGATGGCGGCCGCTGCATTTGGGTTCGAACTGCTTTTCAGGTTGCAGGGAGAATTTCCAAATGAAATATCGCACAAATGATCATCTAATCCAGCCATGCTTGACGATTCATTGACTGAAAATATCCTATCGTTGCATTGCAAACACATGGGACCGACACAATGCGCGGCAGCATCTGCCCGAGGCACAAGCAAATATATAC
>JBAUWG010000455.1:0-8330 GCA_049583675.1 Desulfobacterales bacterium
GATCAAAACACCCGGTTTTCAGAACTGAAATAAAAAGATCTGTCGCCTCTCTTTCAGACAGGGGACTTGGCCGGATAACCTCTATCGGCAGATCCGAAAACCCCGTAAACCATCGATCAGGCTCTGACCTTCCCATACATATCACAAAAACGGGTACTTTTCCCGGGGATTGGATCAAAAACATTAGAAATTCTCGGGTAGACGCATCTGCCCACTGCATCTCGCTGATGAGCATAATCATGGGCTTGTTGTTAGAGATGGCTGCCAGCACATTCCGGATGGCCTTGAATAAGGCCTTTTTTTCCCATTCGACGGTAAATTGGAAATCTTCAATATTTTTTTTAGCGCCTGAAAAAAGATCAAATAAATGATCCAGAAAGACAGACGGCTGAATTCCCTTGAGCTTATTGTGAATCTTAGATTTTATTTGTTCATCAGAGTCTTTCTCGTAGAGATGGAAATAGGATCGAAACATCTGTTTCAACGGGAAAAGCGCGGTTGACTGGCCGTAAGGTGCGCAACTCCCTTTGAGAAGGGGGGGCCTTTTTTGGGTAAGAGATTGGTAAAAATGTTTAAAAAGCCTGGTTTTGCCGATTCCTGCCTCTCCGGTAACGGCTGCAATTAGCGGTCCGTTTTTAATGGCTTTTTCAAACGATTCTTTTAAGAGGGCCGTTTCTTGATCTCTGTCTACGAACGGAATGTCAATCTCTGTGCGTTTTTCATGTTCTTGATCAATATCTAACTCCCGAACCAGACGGAATGCCTGGATGGGCATTTTCTTTCCTTTAACGGTCAGTTTGCCTGCATCCTGAAAAAGAAAATGGTCTTTGGCGTTTTGAAACACACGATCTGATACCAGTATTCCCTTGGGTTCGGCCAGTGACTCGAGACGAGCGGCCAAATTCGTGGTATCTCCCACTGCCGTATAGTCCAGGCGAAGATTGTCGCCGATGGCTCCCACGACCACAGGTCCGGTATGAATACCGATACGCAGATTGAATACAACCCCATATCGCTTGAAAATCTTACGGTGAAATTCTTTCATTTGCGATTGAACTTGGAGCGCTGCAAAACATGCCGGCCGAGAGGGATTATCGCGGGCAATCGGCGCGCCGAAAAGTGCCATAATCCCATCACCGGTATACTGATTGATCGTTCCCCCTGCCCGGTGGATTTCCCGGCCCAGGATTCCAAAACAGCGATCCATTATTTCGTGAACATCTTCAGGATCCAGCTTTTCCGCAAGACCCGTAAAATCAGCCACGTCTGCAAACAAAACCGAGACCAGTTTTCGCTCGCCGACCATGGAGCTTTTATACTTAAGGGCTTTTTCCAATAAGAAACGCGGCGTATATTCCAGTGAAGATCTTTTGGTATATCCGGGCACAACATCATCATTATGAGATAGCTTTCTCCTACACTGTTTGCAATCAATAACCCCTGTCGGGTTTTGGTAGCCGCAAAACAGGCAGGCTGTTGTCAGCGGATTACCGCATCGGCCGCAAAAGTTCATCCCATCAGGGTTGTCGAATTGGCAATTGATACATTTCATGGTGCCGGCATTTTAATAAAATGGTTTAATATCCTTTCCCCCGATGGAAAAAAGCAGATCGGCCCTGAAATATTATTTTGCAGGACCGATCGCCAGAAGCGTAAGGGGAAATATGACAATGGAGGTATGGCCAAGTTTCACCCCGATAAAATAAATAGCAAATTTCGTACCAGTTATTTTTTAAGATGGACGTTCAACGAATTCGCGAACCGGATTTATGCCGTATTTTTTCATCCGGTTCCAGACGGTGATACGGGAGACTCCCAGAATACGCGCTGCATGGGTTTGATTGCCGCTGGTTTGTTTAAGGGCGTTTATAAGCAGGTGTTTTTGGATTTCATTGCGGTCTAAAGTGATGTTTTGCTTTTGAGAAATCCGAAGATTATTTTGGAAAACATCCGGGGGCAGGTGTTGAGGTTCGATCGTGACCCCGTTGCATGTGACAAAAGCATATTCCAGCGCGCTCTTTAATTCTCTGACATTCCCCGGCCATGCATAATTCATGAGCGTTTCCATGGCAAGGTTGCTGATGGCTTGTATATTCTTGTCATTTTTAAGCCGAATCCTTCGAAAAAACGATTCCGCTAAGAGCGGAATATCGCTTCGTCTGTCTCTAAGGGGAGGAATGATGATGGGAATGACATTGATTCGGTAAAACAAATCTTCCCTGAACAATCCTGAATCCACAAGGTCTTTTAAATTTCTGTTGGTTCCGGATATGATGCGAACATCGATATGAACCGATCGATTGTCCCCAACCCGTTCGATGACTTTTTCTTCCAGCACCCGCAATAGCTTGACCTGGGTTGAAAGTGGCAAGTCACCGATTTCATCCAAAAATATATCTCCTCCCTGGGCAGCCTCGAATCGTCCTTTCCTGTTTTGAAAGGCCCCTGTAAATGCGCCTTTGACATGGCCGAACAGTTCGCTTTCCAACAGGGATGCGTTGAGTGCCGCACAATTGACTTTAAGATACGGTTTTTGGTGCCTCGATCCGGAATTATGAATGGCAGCGGCCACCAGTTCCTTACCTGTCCCGCTTTCACCAAAAATAATCACCGGCGCATCCGATCGTGCGGCATTGGAAATTAAATCGAATACCTGATGCATTGGCCCCGAATCACCGAGAATACCTTGAAAGCCGTCCCGGGAACTCAATTCTCTGCGAAACGCCTCAATCTGAATTTCTTTTTTTAGAAGCTCTGAAATATCGGTTAACGTTTCCACCGCCCCGATCACCTTGCTATGGTTGTCGTAAAGAAGAGAGGCATTTTTTAACACGGTGATATAACTGCCGTCCGCCCTCTGAACGGCACACCTGTTTTGTCTGACAGCGCCGATTCTGAACAAAACGCACCAGTGATCGCCTCTTTTTTCCCTGGCGGCTTCGCAAGTATGGCAGTTTAAACGGGTACACGGCTCTCCAATGATTTGAGTCTGATCATAGCCGGTTATTTTTTCAAAAGCCTTGTTTGCAGAGACAATGGTTCCGGCTTTATCGACAATCATGATGCCGTCCTGGATGGTGTCCACCACGGTCTTCCAATATTCATTCATTTCATGATCAAACATGTAAATTTCTCCTGTTAAGTCTTAACATGTGTTAAGACCCATTCTTAACAATTTAATTTGGGGATTGCAAGTGAAAATTGTAAGGGCTGCGAAAACCAAAACATCTCTGTAGTGCCCGGAACTACATGCTTGTCTGTATTTTTCTGTTTAAAAATCACAAGGTCATATTCGGTCATAAGAAATATCATTGCAGAAATCGTCTTTTCGAAAGCAGTTCCGGCATTATAAGGTTAATTATCTATAATCATTTCATTTATTATGATTTATATAAACTGATCCAAAATGCTGGCATTAACTTTGCAAAACCGATCAAGGAAAGGACCATGGTGAAGGATTGGGAACAAAAATAATGCATAAATTTGATCTTAGAGAAGTCATTGCCCCCTTTGCTTTTTTAAAAGTCACACAGGCCTTCAGGGATATGAAGCCGGGAGATATATTGCAGGTTACAGGAGACGATCCCAAAACACGAATAGAGATTTTTAAGGTTTTACGTACCGTTCGTTACACCGTGGTCGATACGCAAGAAGAAGGAAATTATTACTGCATCAGCATTAAGAAAGATACATAGGGGCGTCGCCCAATTGGACCATTGGATTAATGGAATGTTGGAATAAAACGCTTTAAAAGAGGAGGAAATTATGTCGGATTTAGATTTAAGTACCATTAAAGCAGCAAGCACGATAGATGCCAGAGGAAGCGCCTGCCCGGGCCCTCTACTGGAAGCCAAGAAAGGCATCGGCAAAGTGAAAGTTGGAGAAATTCTTGAGATACTTTCAAATGATTCCAGTACTCGCTCAGACATTCCGGTCTGGGCCAAAAAAGTGGGCCATGAATCATTGGGGCATATGGGAGCCGATGGTTATGATAGAATTTTCGTTCGAAGAAAAAAATAGGTAAAAATATGTCATTCAGCGGAATTCCCAAAGGAAAGATTTTAATTCTGGCTACCGAAACCTGTGCTTATCCCGGTGCCAATTCCGTCGGTCAGGCGCACTCCAATTATCCAGCCAACACTTATATTTTAAGGGTTCGTGCACCGGTACTCTTTCCGGAACATTTTTATTTGGATTGTTTCAAAAAAGGGATCAGCGGAATTATCATTATGTCGTGTGGTGAAGAATGCCCTTACGAAGGCGCCTATCATGCTTTGGCAAAACGAATCGACCGGGTTTACAAAATGATGAAGGAAAGAAGTTTGGATATACGAAGGCTTCGACTAACCGCCATCTGCACGGTTTGTAATCGTGCATTCCTCAAAGAAGTCAATGGTATGAATGCGTTGATAGAAGAAATAGGACCGCCCGAACTTAATGCACCGAGTTTGCTGTGAACACAATTTTATGATTTGGAAAAGATATCGGCGACCGATGGCCAATAATGATAAGCAATTGGGAGTAATTGATGGAATCGAATCAAGTATTGAATGTTGACGCCCTCGTCGTGGGCGGTGGTATCGCCGGCTTACAGGCCGCTATCGACTTGGCGGACCAAAATTTTAAAGTGGCCGTAGTGGAAAAAGATGCCTCCATCGGCGGTAAAATGATTCGTCTGTCCAAGGTCTTTCCAACACTCGACTGTTCGAGCTGCATCACGACTCCCAAAATGGCTGCAGCCGCACATCATGAAAATATTATGATATTGACCTATTGCGATTTAACTCTCTTAAAACGCGATGGAAATAATTTAATGGCTTCCATTACTCAGAAGCCGCGATACGTGGATCAGGATAAATGCATCGGCTGCCGCCGCTGTGAATATGAATGCCCGGTATATGTGAGTGATAAAGAACAGGGAGGATTTTCCGCACGCAAAGCCGTTTATATCCCATTTTCAAATGCCATTCCTCAAATTGCCATGATTGACATCGAGCATTGCATGTTGTGCGGGAGATGTGAAAAAGCTTGTCCCACAGAGGCTATCGATTATCTTCAGAGCCCCATCGATTTTACGATAAAAGCAAAAACAGCCATTCTGGCAACCGGTTTTGAGTTGACGACGATTGAGGACAAGCCCCAGTACGGCTTGGGAAAGATACCCAACGTCATCGACGCGCTTCAAATGGAACGAATTCTGGCACCGCATGGGCCCTATAACCGTGTCTTGAGACCTTGGGACGGGATGGAGCCGGATTCTGTTGCTTACGTTCAGTGTGCCGGATCCCGCGATAAAAGTATGGGGATTTCATACTGTTCGCGAGTCTGCTGCATGTACGCCATCAAACAGGCCATGCTCCTGTCCGGTTCGCTGCCGTTGGCGGATATTACGATCTATTATATGGACATTCGCGCCTTTGGGAAAGGATACGAACAATTTTATCAAAATGCAAAGGCCATGGGAATCGAATTCGTAAAGGCAAAAGTGGCTGCCGTCGATGCCGGTGAAAACGGTAGTGTCTCGGTGCGATACGAAGCCCAGGATGGCGGAGGTGTTATCAGGGCGGAACATGACCTCGTCGTTCTCTCACTCGGGATGATACCGGGTTGGAATCCGGAAGGTATTTGCGCGGTGTCGTCTGCTCCCGATAAATTTATTAAAACCATCCAGCCTAGAATTTCACCCACTCTGACCGATTTTGAAGGTGTTTTTACTGCCGGCGCGGCCGCCGGCCCCAAGGATATTGTGGATACCATTACCGAAGCCGGCGCGGCTGCCATGGAAGCGTCGAAGTATCTGGTGGAATTACAAAAAGGCCATGCGGCTTAATTTATATTTTTTTGTTTGAAATTTGGTATCTCAATGAGTCAATGAATATGCAGCTAAACAAATCCTGCTATGCCATAATTGTTGCATTAGCCTCTGAAATCGGGAGAAAGATGCATGTTGTCTGAAATGAAATCAAAAGAAAGCAAAGAAAAAGTCGGTGTATACATTTGTTACTGCGGCGGCAACATCTCCGATCATGTTGATGTTGAGGCTGTTCGTAATCGGGCGGAAAAAATACCCGGGGTTGCTGTGGCCAGGACCAACATGTTTATGTGCTCGGATCCCGGGCAGGAAATGATCATGGAGGACCTGAGAAATGGCATCGTCGACCGGGTAGTAGTCGCCTCATGTGCACCCAGCCTGCATGAAATGACCTTTCGAAGCGCCATATCCAGAGCCGGCGCTAATCCGTATATATATGAACATGCGAACATCAGGGAGCAGGTGAGTTGGGTGCACCACGGTGATAAAGCTACAGACAAAGCAACGCTATTGGTTTCAGCGGCAGCAGCAAAAGCAGTCCGTCTCAAACCTCTCGAACCTATTCGCGTTAACGCCGTGCCCCATGCAACCGTAATCGGCGGTGGAATCGCCGGGATGCGGGCGGCAGTAGATCTGGCGGATCGAGGGGTTGAAGTTGCCCTTATCGAAAAATCACCCTTTCTCGGCGGGCAACTATCCCTTTTGGATAAACTTTCGCCCACAAGAGAAAAGGCGTCAGAACTTGTTTCGAATCTTGCCGGACGAACATTGAACCATGCGTCCATAACGGTTCATGCCTGTGCTAAGGTAGAAAACTTTGAAGGCTATGTGGGCAATTTCAAGGTACGGGTCAAGAAGCGGCCCCCACGCCTTGGCGTGGGTGTATATATGGAAAAAATAACACCGCTTCATGCCGCCGAAAACAGATCCGGTGAATTTATTCCCTTTGCAGGGGTCTATCCGGGATCCGTCCCTTCGGCTGCAGAAGAGATTTTCATCGATACCGGTGTTATTGTTCTGGCGACGGGGATCAAATCCTATACGCCGTATCAAGGGGAATATGGTTACGGAGAATTCTCCGAAGTTGTTACCCTTTCCGATTTGATCCGTAAGCTGGCTGAAGATAAAATCGGTGGGAGTTTGCTCGAGATCAACGGCCGAAAAATAAGAAGCGTGGCGATGATTCATTGTGTGGGTAGCCGTCAGATCCCGGGTATTCATCGAGAGGATGCGTCAGGGCATCTGAACGAATATTGTTCACGGACGTGTTGCAGCGCCGTTCTCAATGCGTCGAACATCATTCGTGAAACCTATCCGGGAACCCGCGTTTACGAATTTTATCGGGATATTCGAACCTACGGCCGGGGACAGGAAGAACTTTATGAGCAGGCCTCTAAAAACAGGGTCGTGTTTATCCGTTTTGAATCCCAGGAGGCTCCGGAGGTTTCTAAAAACAGCCATTCGGGTGACTTTCCTCTTTTGGTTAGCGCAAAAGATACGTTGACGTTTGGCGAAGAGATTGAAGTGCCTGTGGATTTGGTGGTTCTCGGCACAGGAGTGGAGCCGAATGAAATATCAGAGATTGTGGATATGATGAAACTTCCGGTGGGCGCGGACCGGTTTTTGCTGGAAGTGCATCCCAAGTTGCGACCGGTAGAACTGCCTGTTGCAGGAATTTTTTTGGCAGGGACCTGCCAGGCACCTATGGATATCGGCGAAGCTTGTAACGGTGCAGCAGGCGCCGCGGTCAAAGCTGCCGCGCTCCTGAGCCGCGGCTATGTGGAACTCGATCCTTTTGTGGCCGAAGTCGATATTCAAAAATGCAACGGCACAGGCGCGTGCGTCGAAGCATGTTTAAGTGACGGCGCATTGAGTATGGTGGAAATGGAGATCGACGGTCAAAAAGTTCAGCGGGTTCAGGTGACGCCGGCGTTTTGTTTGGGATGCGGTGCCTGCGTTGCAGTTTGTCCTGAAAATGCCATCGATGTGAACGGGTGGACGCTGAAGCAATACGAGGCCATGGTGGACGCCATTGTCTCCGAAGAGGTTGGGACCGGTTAACAAATAACGCCTAATGGGGTTTCGACTCGATTAGGTCCACAAGTTGATTTTTGAAGCGAGATATACAAGAGGTTTTCGATGAACCCTGATGGTGAAATAAGAAAGACAAAAAAAGAGGCCATGAAACAGCTTCGCAGTGATCGAAAGGAATGGGTCGCCAAAGCTTCCACTATCGTCAAAGAACAGAAAAAGGAACAAAAGGCCATAAAAGAACATCTCGAAAACCAGCCGGCGACCGTGCCGGAGATATCCGAGGCCGCGGGGATACCCTCGGACAGGGTTCTATGGTATCTGGCGACGTTTAAAAAATACGGAGAAATCGTAGAAGGGGAAAAAGACGGCGGATATTTTCGATATGTTCTGACTGAAAGCGCGGTTGAAGAAGCTGCTGAGTAAACGGAACGCGACCGATTCGGTTGAAATACTTGGATTAGATCCCTCTTAAGGAGGTATAGAT
>JBAUWG010000456.1:0-5117 GCA_049583675.1 Desulfobacterales bacterium
GCTGGTTTCCAGGCGATTCCAAAACTGACGATTTCCGGGAGAGTGACGCTTGTCTCAACATCCGTTTTAAATTGAGAGCCGCCAAAGACCGGTTGCAGGGCAGGCACAATATTTTCGACCTCGGCATCTCCTTTCTGGTCGACACTTACTTTGCTTCGAAAAGCAAAACCAAAGTGGAGCTTTTCAAATGGCGCCACAAGAATGCCCAGATTATACCCCCATCCACCCCCGTCGGCATCGAGGCTGAACTTGCCGTCTGGTGCACCGAACATGGATTGGTCAAGCATCTTCTCTGCGGTGTTGAAAGAATGAAGATAATAAACGCCAAACCCTATCGACAGTTTGGGGGTGACCTGCCAGGCCAATGTCGGGTTGACGCTAAGGGTTGTAATCGTGCTTTCTGTTGAAATATATCTCGTCAGACCATCTTCACTCCAGTATCGACCGCCGATTCCGAACGGCGAAAAAATCCCAAGGCCCAAGACGATGTTCTCCATATTGAAATCAGATGAGATATAAAAATGTGGCGGTAAAAACACCCGGAAGTCTGTTTCTTCTGACGCACCGGAAGGACTGATATATTCAGTTGACGGTATTACTGCCGTCACTCCGCCATACGTATTTGTGCCTTTTAATTGAGTAAGTCCCGCCGGGTTGTGCATTATTGCCGAAGGGTCATTCGCCAACCCCACGAAGGCGGTTCCCATGCCGGCAGCTTTTGCGCCATGAACCGGAGTCCCTGCAAAGGAAGCGTTTTGAAACAGCAATGACATACATAGTATCACAATAAAATTCCATACCATGTAATTAAGTATCAACCGTCGCATCATGATCATTCTGTTCAAGCAGTTCATCTCAGCTACCTATCTTTCATATCTGTATCAGCAGTTCATCAATGATGTGTCTTTGACAATATTCCTATTCTTTGAACAGAGATTCCTTTATTGCTTTGGTTTCAGGGGAAGGTTCGAGTCCAAGGCCGGCTGAAAGGGTCTTTTTGCAGCGTTGATATACTGAAAGGGCATCTGTTCCGCGGCCAAGCTGTTTCAAGCAGATCATCAGACGCCGGTAAAACATCTCGGCAATGTCATCCACCTCGATCGCTCTCTGGAAGCAGTCTACGGCCCTGTTCAATTCACCTTCTTCTTCCAGGTAATTCCCGAGCCTTTCTGTAGCGCGTAAAAATTTACTCCTCAAACGCTGGTTATAGGAGATGGCCCATAGCTCGTCCGCCTCTCCGGCAAGAAATGGGCCTTTGTATAAAGCGACGGCTTTTTCAAGTGATTGGATGGTGCTATTTCTGTCTTCTTTTTTAGCGTAATCCTCAGCCTGTTTCAGTATCCGTTCGAAAGCCATGCTGTCCACCCAGCAGTAACGAAGGTCGATAGATAATTTGCCCTTTCGGAGGCTAATGGCTTTGTCATGGCCGAGGAGCTGACGAAGACGGTGAAGTGTTGTGTCAAAAGACCGCTTTGCCCGGTCCCCGTCAGCTTCGGGCCAGAGGATGTCGCTCAACTGAGCCTTGCCGACCTCCTGGCCTTCCCCAAACGAACCGAGCACTTTGAGCATTTCCAGAGGTTTCTTCTGGGTTTTCTTGGGAAATTCAAAAGGTTTTCCATTTATAGCCAATTCAAATCGGCCCAAGGTATATATCTGTATTGCCCAGGGCCAGTTATCCAAATGCACCGGCGGCTCATCCAGGACCAGTTTTCGCTTTCGGATGATCTCTTGCACATAGTCAATCTCGATCCCGGCTTCCAGCGCTGTGGCGCACATTCTCGCCGTCACTGAAGGGTCATCATCAGCACTAAAATAATATTGCAGTTCTTTGGCCATCGCCAAAGCCTTTCGGAGTAATTTCAAACCCGAAGTTTCATCTCCCCGATCCAGGGCAAAATATGCCCCAGTAAACAAAGCCTTACTTTCAACTATTCCTCTTTCAGAACGGCGTGCTAAATCCAAAGTATTTTTTTGAAGCCGAACAGCTTGCTGATATTTTCCAAGCCGGTATAGAATCATCGCTTCCCTCAGCCAGCATATTCCAATATTAAAGTTACGCCCGGCCATGCCGACAAGTTTCGAAGCTAAATTTGCATGATGAGCAGCCAAGGCAAGGTCGTTTCGGATAAAGTCTTCTCGGCTTTTCAGGTGGTAGTAGAAGGCCTTTTCAAATGGTGCTACGCTGTCCGATAGGTCAGTCATTTTTTCAAGTTCATTATCGGCAGTCTTCAAATCCTCTATTTCAAGAGCACATGCAGTTACATTTCCTAATAAAATAAAATCCATAACGTGAATACCGGTTGCTCTGGATAGTTTCAGGCCCTCGAATGCGACTTCCAAACACTTTTCGCGCGAACCTCTGAGCATATGACATGTTGCCTCCGCCATTCTTATTGATATCTGGCCCAAAGGTGAAACATCCGAGGATTTTTTCAACTCACCTAAAAACTCGATAAAAGGTGCTGCTTTTGGGAAACCAGCTGTGAACATTGCATGAATCACTAATTGATGCAAAGTTTGTACTTGGGCTTCTATGTCTTTGTTGTCTCGTGCTAATGAGAGAGCTCGTTCCATCCAGGTTTCGACCTCAGGATGTCGCGGTTTCTTGACCACCAAGGCCGCGATCATACTTGATGCAACCTTTCCTTCAATCTCTTTAGAAGGATACTTTTCGAAACCTTGCGTAAGCTCATCGAACACTTGAAACCATTTATCAAACTTCTTGAATTCCCAGGCGTAAAATATTGAATCGACAACACCCGCCCAGGACAGAAAGGTTCCAGCTGCATCTTTTTGTCCTTTGAATCTTTCAAAAGCTTTCTCGAAATAACGTTGGCTCTTTGAAGCATCGAAGGGTAGGCGGCATGCGCCCATCCAATAGAAAAGCCATGGGGTGGTCTCAAAAGTGTCTTTCGGAAGACTGGTCAACCACTCCTCCAGAGGACGATTCCTGCCCTGTGCCAGCATTGCCGGGGCATGTTTCAGGATCAATGGAACCATCCCTTCCCAGTCGCCGGCGTCACGCAGGAGCCCAATTGCGGCCTCTGTCTGATCAGCTTCCTCGAGAAGCATTGATGCACGACGGCGTAAATCTGAAAGGGTTTCTGAAGAAAATGTCTCTTTTGCACGGGATAAGAGAAAGTCCCGGAACAGAGGATGATACTCAAAAGCAGGACTGCTTCGAAAACGCCTTTCAGTGAAGCAATGATTGCGATTCAATTGAGATAGAATGCGATGTGCAGATTCAAAACCGGTGAGTGCCTCGCCCATGATTGCCGTCATTTTGGGTAAAAAGGCCGTCTTGAGCAAAAATCTTTTGCTTTTTTCATCAGCCTTGTCGAAAATCTCACCCGTAAAGTAATCAAATATTCGCTCTTTTGGAACCTTGCCAAGCTCACGCGGGTCTATTTTTTCTATCTCTGCCGTCTTTAGCATCAACATCAAACCGGCCAGCCATCCATCGGTGATGGTGTGTAAATACTTTATGGCTCCTGTTGAAACCTCCTGTCGTGCCTGCAATTTGACGATGTCTTTCGACTCATTCAGGGTTAAACGAAGATCCTGCCACCCAATCATTTCCATCAGATTATTGGCCTGCATGTGAATTAAAACCGGGGGAGGTTCACTCCGGCTGATCAAAATCACATTAACGCCCTTGGGGATATTGGAAAGCCCGTGACGAATCACCTCATGGAAAGGTGACTCGACCGGCACTTCCTGGTAATTGTCAAAAACAAGGAAAGATGGTGCCTTGAGACGATGAAAAAGGTTTTCAAAATAACGCAGTGTAAAGGTTGGCAGGCCGGGAAGGTATTCTGGGGTGAGAAGCGGGAGCGTTTTTCGTTTTCGAGGAGTGGCTTTTTTTGCCGCAAGTCCTAAGTAATAGAAAAAGGTTGAAGGGTCAGCGTCGCCTTCATCTACCTGGTACCACAGACAAGGAGACTCTTTAGCTTCCAAGTAACTGGAAACCAGTGTGGTCTTGCCACAGCCTGGAGGTCCTGAAACCCAGATTACCGAATACTTTTTTTTGCGGTGTAACAGATCAAACAGCCTTTTTCTGGGATAAACCCCTGTAGGTATCGGACGGGTGACTTTGGCGATTGTGGGTGATCTATTCTTCATCCTGCCATTCCGATGCAGAAGCGTAAACAAACAAGTTCTTTGCCAATGAAGCCAATGCCGATCATGTCATGCATGGCATCATCGAAATGCTTAATAAAAAACTGAAAGGTTAAAACCCTTAAATTAATATCTTAAAATTACTGAGAATATCCAAAAAATATTTTATTTCAGAATGGGTCGTTTCCCTTTAAAGTGCTTCTTATATTTATAACGGAGACTTTAAAAATCCCGTGTCGATAACTGCTTATGGAAACAACAACGGAGAAAAGACAGGTCGAAATACAAGATCAATAGAGGTTTAGCGTTGATAGAAGAGGGCCGTCATCACTATTTATTATTTTAAAAAATATATCAATAATCAGAAATATGTCAATAACCTATTTATTGGTAAAGATTAGGGATGTAACTTAAGTATTAAGTGATAAAAAAGTTTGTGCTTATGTGTCTTGAGATTTCAATCAGTTTTTCCCGCTCTGGAAAAATAAGGTGAGTACAATATGTTGTGGTTCGCCTTTTGATCTTAAAACTTTTGATAATTGAGACAACCGATAACAATCGGGCGCGTAAAAATGTGATATATATCCAATTGGATTAATTTATAATATTATGTAATAAATGTAATAATTTTTATGTAATATGCCTCTTAATTACGTAACTTTTCCTTTGATTTTGCACACCAAGTTTTTAGCATAATTTAGATAACCATCTGATATCCATACCATTGTTGCATAACAACTTAAATTTGCATATTTTTTGCACTATTGAGACAGATAATTTTATCATTCATTTGAAGTTTGTAGAACTGTTCAACTATAAGTAATTAATATGGATAAGCAACTAAAAAGGGCTTTATCGATAATAAAGGATAAGCAATTAGAAAGGGCTTTATCGATAGTAGTTGGAGGATATATACTCAGTTTAGGATCTTATTTTATTTGGTGTTTTTACTTTTTTTACGGAAATCAGTATAATGTTGATTATTTTTTAGTAATTGT
>JBAUWG010000457.1:0-2106 GCA_049583675.1 Desulfobacterales bacterium
GTTAGATATGAATTCTGCAATTTTATATCGGTTTTGTTTACCCTGCGGGAAAGCCGATGATACCCCATCTTCTTCGTTATCAAGGGCTCGCAGTAGACGACTACGGCTTCGCCCTTGATGCCTCGAACATGGGGCATCCTCGACTTTCGCTCAATTAAGGTAGTAATATGCACCTATCCAGCAAATTTAAGATTTTGAGTACATTTGCCGATATAGTTAGTAAAGGAAATGACATGAAAGCAAATTTTACGATTTTAGTCATCTCAATTATTTATGCTGTCCTGCTTGCACTTTATTACACCAGCTGAAAGATCGGCTGACAGTGAATAATCAGGATAGGCTCTTTAAGGATATTTTCTTTTAACGGATTAATGATTATGAAAACATTAATTATTACATTAATTGTCTTCGGAACGATTGCCATATTGGTTCTGTGTTTATTGTTAATGATTTTTCACAGTGGCAAATCAATCCATTACCCCGACTTTAAGGATCTATAATACATACTTGTTACCCAAGAATTTATGAAGCCTGTATATCTCGCCCCGACCATCCTTCGCTTCAAATAGGGAATTTGCCATTGATAACTGTTTACGTGCTAAGAGGAGATACCGGTAAGCGATATGTCGGTATTACCAACGACCTTCCTTGACGACTCAATGGACATCGCCGCGGTCATTCAAAGGCCGGCCAAATAATTGGGGAATTCACTGTCATACATACCGAATCATTTACCGATCACAAATCTGCAAGGATAAAAGAAAATTCCTAAAATCCGGTCAAGGCCGAAAGTGGCTGGACAAGTTAGAAAATGAGTCGGACCCACCACATTAGTTGGATAACCATGAACTTGCAAGAAATCAAAGGTTTTGACAAGTCCGATTTTAGTGAGGTATTCTTAAAAACGAAATTCAAACTGCTATTTTTCCATATTACACCTGGTTCATCAAAGTGATATATCTACACCAAGAAACATGAATGCAACGTCTGAAATGATCGGGCATCAGATTATCCCTCTTTTTCCTTTAGGCGTGGTTTTACTACCTCAAATGGAACTGCCGTTTTATTTTTTGAAGATGAGCGCGAAACGTTGTTCGATAATGACACAACATTGCACCGAGAAGTAATACATCTTCTTAAGGATCTCGACCAAGTCTCGGAGACCCCTCGCGACTATAATGCCTTGACCGGAATGGATCTCAAGCATCTTTCCTTTCTGATAGCAAGCACCGAGGGGTTCACGATAGAAGAACGGCAACGGTTTCTTGAAATAACATCTCCGCGCCGACGTCTAACCAAGTGCAAGGAAGTCTTAAAGACGGTGATCCAAAGAATGAAAATAAACCTGAAGATCACCAAAATTATCGGGGGAAATGGAGATGTTAAAGCATTGCTCTCAAAATAAGGAACTCCGGTTCTATGAACTATCGTGACAGAATAAAAAATGGGACTTGACATATATGATAATTTATTTTAATTAATAATTATTATCATTTAGGTCTTAACCAATAATTAGGTCAGGGTGCTTACAGTTGTCAGATCCAAACATACGATACGAAACCATGGTAAGGAAACTTAAAGAGCATGGGTACAAGCTCACACCGCAGCGTCTGGCGCTCGCCAAAGTGCTTTCCGACAGTAAAGGCCATCCCAATGTGGAAACAATATTCGAGCGGTTGCAAGACAGCTTCCCGACCATGAGCCTGGCCACGGTCTATCGCAATGTGATGTTGTTCAAGTCATTTGGTGAAGTTCTTGAGTTAGGGTTCCCGGATGGGAGTAACCGATATGATGGAAACAGGCCTAACCCCCATCCACACGTCATCTGTATCAAGTGTAAAAAAATTGTCGATCCGGACCTGGATAGCCTGGATGAAATGAAAAAAGAGGTCGCATTAGAGACTAATTTTAAAATCCTGAGCCATAGGTTGGACTTTTTCGGTATATGCAGCAATTGTTTGGCGGAGAAAGATTAGAAGCGGTTTCAAAACCTCCCCTCGAGCTCAATCCGCCAAAGGCGGACAAGTCTCTGTGTTGGACTGAGACGGCCAATCCTCGAAATATTCCCGATATTCCTGCGGTTGGCCGCCTCAGTCCGCCTTGACC
>JBAUWG010000458.1:0-4414 GCA_049583675.1 Desulfobacterales bacterium
GCCCCCATAGTGTTTTACATGATCCGGAAACAGGGTCTCTGTCCATTATCTATACTCCCCATGACAGCAATGCCAATGTCACCGAAGATTTCGATATGGTGGTGCTTTCCACCGGCTTCAAGGTTTCCAAGGACGTGCAGGATCTGGTAGTTAAACTGGGGGTTGAGTTGAACGAACACCATTTTGCAAGAACAGGCAGCTTCAGCCCGGTGGCCACTTCCATACCTGGAATTTATGCTTGTGGAATGTTTGAGAGTCCGAAGGATATTCCCGAAACCATGGTCCAAGCCAGTGCGGCAGCGTTTTGTGCGTCAAAAGATTTAGCGGTGATCCCTGAAATTCCGGAAAGCGTCGAGGAATTTCCACCGGAGCGCGATGTCGGCCAGGAACCACTTAGAATCGGTGTGTTTGTTTGTGACTGTGGTTTAAACATCGGCGGTGTAATTGATGCAAAGGGGCTGGCGGATTATGCCGGAACACTTCCCGATGTGAAGGTATCGGAAATGGTCGGCCATGGGTGCAGCCGGGAATCTTTGGAACATGTTGAAAACGTTATCATCGAAAAACAATTGAACCGGGTGGTTATCGGTGGATGTTCTCCTAGAACTCACGAAACCAAATTTCAGGACGCCCTTGGCAGGGCAGGCCTCAATAAATACCTTGTTGAAATCGCCAATCTCCGGGATCAGGATACATGGGTTCATTTTGATCAACCCGGTGATGCATTCATTAAAGCCCAAGAGCTGATTCGTATGGCGACGACCAGTGTGGCACTGTCCCGACCGCTTACGGACAACCTTTTCCCGATGAACAAAGATGTTTTAGTGGTTGGCGGTGGTGTGACAGGGATGAACGCTGCTTTAAGCATGGCAGATATGGGGTTTAAAGTATATCTGGCAGAACGGTCCGGCGAATTGGGAGGTGTTGCAAAAAAAATTCGTAAGACGATTGAAGGGGATGATGTGCAAGCCTACATGACGGATCTGATTAACAGGACCACACAACATGATCGGATTGAAGTCATCACCAATGCTTTCATTGTGGATCACACAGGGTTGCCGGGTATGTTTAAAACCGGGTTCCAAATTGCACCGCAGATGTTTTACAGACAGATTGGGCACGGTGTGGCCATTTTGGCCACCGGAGCGCTGCCGAACCAACCCAAAGAATACCTTTTGGGTGAACATAAAAGTGTCATGACCCAACTCGATATGGATACGATGCTTGAAAATCATCCGGATAAAATCAAGGATTTTACCAATATTGTTATGGTTCAGTGTGTGGGGTCCCGGTGTCCGGAAAACCCGAACTGTTCACGTATCTGTTGCCAATCTGCGGTTAAAAATGCTCTCAGGATGCTGGAACTCAACCCAACGGCTCAAATCTTTGTTTTGTATCGAGATATGCGAACCTATGGATTTTATGAAGATTATTATAAAAAAGCCCGTGAAAAGGGTGTTATTTTTGTTCACTATGAGGCGGATGAACCCCCCGAAGTTCAAGCCGCTGATGAGCAGTTAAAAGTAACATTTTATGATTCGATTCTCAGACGAAGGGTATCGGTTTATTCGGATTGTTTATGTTTGAGCACGGGACTCATTGCCGATGAGGAATCCACGGAAGATTTGGGTAGGATATTCCACATTCCGAAAACCCTTGACAACTATTTCCTTGAGGATCATATCAAACTCAGACCTATTGATTTGCCCGTCCCGGGATTTTTCGTGGCCGGTACGGCCCATGCGCCCAAAACCATCCGTGAGTGTATTGCTCAGGCCCAGGCTGCGGCAAGCAGGGCCAATTCCATGTTGGCCAGAGATACGCTAAATCTTGGCGCTGCGATTGCACGGGTAGAGAAAGAGAAATGTGCGGCCTGTTTGATCTGTGTCCGGGCCTGCCCGTTCAGTATCCCATACATTAATGAAGACGGATATTCTGAAATCGATCCGGCCAAATGTCATGGATGCGGTATATGTGCCGCTGTATGCCCGGCAAAGGCCATTCAACTCATGCAATATGAAGATGACCAGATCATGGCTAAATTGACGGGACTTTTAGAAAGGGTGAACTAATGGAAAATTTTGAACCGACGATTGTGGCTTTTTGCTGCCACTATTGCGCGTACACGGCAGCAGATATGGCAGGGAGCAAACGACTTTGCTATCCTTCCAATGTTAAAATCATAAGGGTGCCCTGCTCAGGAAAAGTCGATGCCATTCACATCATGAAAGCCCTTGAGATGGGGGCTGATGGTGTTTATGTGGCAGGTTGTTTGGAGGGAGACTGCCATTTTAAAAACGGCAATATCGATGCCGCAAAACGGGTAGCCTATATTAAAAAATTACTTGATGAAATCAAAATTGGCGGTGAACGGGTTGAGATGATTTTAATGTCGGCCGGCATGGGGGAACGTTTTGCACAGACGGCCGTCGATATGACGGAAAAAATCCGCAAACTGGGACCCAACCCGGTTAAATTCGTCCCTAAAGCAGATAACGCGGCATAATTATAAATTTTATATAAAAGGAGAGTGAACAACAATGATCACTGCTGAACGGAAACCAATGGAAGAACTCATTGAATGCCTGAGACCGTACCATCGCATTCTTCTCGTCGGTTGTAACGAATGTGTGACGGTTTGTGCGGCGGGGGGGAGGAAGGAGGTTGGGATTTTGTCTTCCGCCCTTCAGATGGCGTTCAAGACAGAAGGAAAAAGCCTTGAGGTCAAAGAAATGACCCTTGAAAGGCAATGCGATCCTGAATATGTTGAAGAACTTGTTACTCACATCGATCAAGCAGAAGCGGTCATGTCCATGGCTTGCGGCTGCGGGGTTCAGGAAATTGCCAGGCGGTTTAAGGACAAGCCGGTTTACCCGGCGGTAAACACAACTTTCATGGGCGCTTCGGAACGTCAAGGTGTTTGGGCTGAAAGATGCCAGGGATGCGGAGAGTGTGTTTTGGGATTGACCGGGGGGATCTGTCCGATTGCGCGATGCTCAAAGCAGTTGTTGAACGGTCCTTGCGGGGGATCCACAAACGGCAAGTGTGAGGTGGATCCGGATATAGATTGCGCCTGGCAGCTTATCTGGGATCGGCTGAAAGCATTGGGGATAGAAGATAGATACGAAGAAAATATAGCGGCAAAAGACTGGCGAACAGGTCGCGGTGGCGGACCCCGTAAAATAATAAGAGAGGATTTGGTAAAATGAAGACCGAAAGTGTACTGGAAAAAATTTTTGCTTCAGGTGAGTTGGCGGTGACTTCCGAATGTGGACCTCCAAGGGGTGCCGTGCCGGAAAAAATTATCGAAAAAGCCAAAATGCTTAAAGGATATGTGGATGCGGTCAACGTTACGGACAACCAGACAGCGATGGTCCGGATGTCCAGTTTTGCCGCCTGTGTGTTTATTAGACAATTGGGAATGAGTCCCATTCTTCAAATGGTGACCAGAGACCGTAACCGGCTGGCCATGCAGGCGGACATTCTGGGTGCCTATTCACACGGTATCGACAACATGCTTTGTTTATCCGGTGATCACCCCCACTTTGGCGATCACCCCATGGCGGCCAATGTGCATGACATTGATTCCGTTCAGTTCGTTCAGATGGTTAGAGATATGCGGGATAAGGGAAAATTCCAGGGTGGAGACGATATTTTGAATCCACCCAGAATGTATGTCGGTGCGGCAGCCAACCCGTTTGCCGACCCTTTTGAGCTTCGGGTGGCTCGCCTGGCTAAAAAGGTTAAAGCAGGAACCGATTTTATTCAAACCCAGTGTATCTACAACCTGGACAAATTTGAGAAATGGATGGAGGGTGTCCGGGACAGAGGGCTGCATGAAAAGGTCAATATTATGGCCGGAATTACGCCTATGAAAACCGTAGGAATGGCCAAATACATGAAAAACAGGGTGCCTGGGATGGATGTGCCGGATGAAATAATCAAACGCATGGCCGGTGTTCCCAAAGAAAAACAGCCGGAAGAAGGAATTAAGATCAGCGTGGAATCCATCGAGCGTCTAAAGACCGTGGAAGGCGTAAAAGGATTCCACATTATGGCTATTGAGTGGGAGCAGAAGGTTCCGGAGATTGTGGAAAAAGCCGGACTTCTTCCGAGACCGAAAGTTGATCTTTAATATATTTGTTGATTATATGGAAAAAATGTGCTGATTATTAAGAGAATCTGACGGTCTATTATATAAAAGGAGGAGGTAAGTTCATGAGTGACAAGCAACTCATCTTAGTTGTAGATGATGACCCGGATCTGGTTGAATCGGTCACCATGAAGCTGGAAAGCAATAATTTTCGGGTAACCAAAGCGTATGATGGGGTTGAAGCCTGGGAAAGAATTAAAGAAGATCGGCCGGATCTGATTATTCTGGATGTCATGATGCCGAGAAAGGATGGGTATGCAG
>JBAUWG010000459.1:0-11905 GCA_049583675.1 Desulfobacterales bacterium
GGTTATCGGCGAATCGTTATTGGTTTACAATTTCAATTTAAAAAATGATGGTTTTTTTGTCGAATAATGAATATCCAGTAACTTCAATGGGTCATTTTTTGCTCAATCGAAGAGATGTAATGACTTAGTGCTCTAATTTCAAATACAATGGCAATAAAGTTAATGTCCAACAAAAAAAAAATATCCATCGCCGTGGTCGGAATGGCCGGACTCTTTCCCGGCGCCCCGGACCTTTATACCTTTTGGCAGAACATCGTCAACAAGAAAGACACCGCCATCGAAGTGCCTTTAGGACGATGGATTGCCGGATTGGATGATATGGTTCACCCGGATCCCATGCCGGACAAAGCCTTTTCAAAACGGGCCTGCCTGATTCAGGATTTTACGTTCGACCCCCAAGGTCTCGATCTTGACGAAAATCTTTTAAACGCTCTGGACCCGTTGCACCGGATGGCCCTTCACACCGGCCGGAACGCCCTTTCGAGCTGCAACATTTCATCCGTCGACAAAAACAACATCGGGATCGTGCTGGCTGCCATTGCGCTTCCCACGGATGCATCGTCATCCATTACCCGAAAAATCCTCGGAACATCCTTTGAAGAAAAGCTGTTCGGCCAACCATTGCGCGAAAAACATCCGACGCTGTCAACAGCAGAATGCCTGGCCGCCAGGGTGACCAGCCTTCCGGCGGCCCTTTTGGCCCAAGCATTAGGCCTTGGCGGCGGAACCATGACCCTGGATGCGGCCTGTGCATCATCTTTATACGCCGTGAAACTGGCCTGTGACGAATTGTCGTCTTTCAGAGCCGATGCCATGCTGGCCGGCGGCATTTCAAGGCCGGAGTGCCTCTATACGCAGGTGGGATTCAGCCAGCTCCGCGCGTTGTCCCCGTCCGGACGCTGCGCCCCTTTTGACGAAACCGCGGACGGCCTGGTGGTGGGAGAAGGCGCGGGCATCCTGGTATTGAAACGCCTGGATGACGCCCTGCGGGATCAGGATACCATTTTTGCTGTTATCAAAGGCATCGGGCTTTCAAATGACATGCGGGGCAATCTTCTGGCACCGGACAGTGAAGGACAGGTGCGTGCTATGAAAAACGCTTACGCGTCCGCAGGCTGGTCTCCGGAGGATGTGGATCTCATTGAATGCCACGGCGCAGGAACGCCAGTAGGCGATCTGGTGGAACTTCAGAGCCTGAAAAATCTCTGGGCCGAATCCGGATGGTCAACCGGCCAATGCCCCATCGGCTCCATAAAATCCATGATCGGCCACCTTTTGACCGGCGCAGGAGCTGCGGGCATGATCAAAACCCTTTTGGCCTTAAAGCATCAAACCCTGCCTCCTTCCCTCAATTTCAGCCGCGCTCCGGACAAAAGCCCCCTTCACGACAGTCCGTTTAAGGTACAGACCGAACCCGAACCCTGGGAAAGAAGAAATGAGCATACCCCCCGCCGCGCCGCAGTCAGCGCATTCGGCTTCGGCGGCATCAACAGCCACCTGCTTTTTGAAGAATGGAGACCTGAAACTCAAGATTCCCGAACAAAAACCATCACTCAACAATCAACAATCTCCTTTCATCACTCAAAAATCAACAATCATAAATCAACAATACAATCCCCTTCCATCGCCATCGTAGGCATGGCCGCTGCCTTCGGCCCCCTGACATCGTTGAGGGCTTTCCAGGAAGTGGTTTTAAATGGAACATCGATCCTTTCCAAAAGGCCCCAAGGCCGGTGGAACGGGTGTGACGCGGTTGCCGATCGTCATCTGGACCAAGCCGCGTCCTGGGGCGGATTCATGGAGAAACTCTCCATCGATCTTGAAGAATTTCGCATCCCGCCCAATGAAATTCCCGACATCCTCATCCAGCACCTGTTGATGCTGAAAGTGTCCATGGATGCCATGAAAGACGCGGGACTCCCTTTAAGATACGAACGGCCCCGCATGGGCGCCGTCATCGGCATGGAATTTGACTTTGAAGCCACTGATTTTCACCTTCGGTGGCATCTTTACAACCAGGTGCGGGAATGGAAAAAACAAGGCCGCCTGGATCCGGGTCTTCTTGACAGCAAAGAAATCGGCCCCTGGCAAAAATCGCTTCAGGATGCCTCTGGTCCGCCGTTGACCAACACGCGAACCCTGGGAGCCCTGGGCGGCATCATCGCCAGCCGGATCGCCAGGGAATTCCGTCTGGGAGGGCCGAGCTTTGTCGTCTCCAGCGATTCAGCCTCTGGGCTGAGAGCCCTTGAAATCGGCGTTCGGTCTTTGCAGCAGCATGAAACCGACATGGTGCTCGCAGGTGCCGTGGATCTCTGCGGGGATGCCCGCAGCATACTGGTATCGAATCAGATCCGACCCTTCACAAAACATCATGATATCCGTCCTTTTGACGCATCTGCAGACGGCACCCTTCCCGGCGAGGGTGCCGCAGCCGTGGTGCTCAAAAGACTCGACCAGGCCATTAAAGACAATGACCGGATTTATTCCGTGATCAAGGGATTGGGCAAAGCCGGCGGTAATAAAGATCACATGCCGTCAAAAGACGCCATTGTTCTGTCCTTAAATCGGGCCTTTGAGGACGCCGGAATCTCTCCGTCGGCAGTGAGTTTTATCGAAACCCACGGCAGCGGCAGCCCCATTGAAGACCGGATAGAAACAGAAGCCCTGGCCCAGGTGTTTAACGGCCAAAAACCCACTTGCGGCATAGGGTCCGTAAAGCCGAACATCGGGCACATTGGCGCCGCCGCCGGTCTGGCGTCACTGGTCAAAACCAGTCTCTGTCTGTTTCAGGAAATTATCCCGCCGTTATCTAATTTTTCAAGCCCCGCGTCTCCTCTGTGGCAAAACAGCCATTTTTACCTGCCGGCATTTTCTCAATACTGGGCAAGAGACCGGGCCGACGGTCCCCGCAGGGCATGTGTGAGTGCCATGACCCTGGACGGCAACTGCATGCACGCCATCCTGGAAGGCGTTGAATACAGTGCCCTGGGCAGCAGTTCCGGCCAAAATGCCGGCCGGATCGTCGAAAAGGCGGATTTGGAAAGAAAGCGCCCGTTGGGGTTTGCGGCACCGGGGCTTTTTGTGGTTGAAGGAAACACCGAAAATGAGTTATTGGAAGGTCTTTCTTCACTCTCGCTTCATATTCAATCCTCTTTGGATCGAAACGGGCCATCGGCTCCGGACGAGAAAAATGATTCAATGGGTTCAAAGAAGGCGGAATCCCTGGCCGTATCCTGGCACCAAAAAAATCGATCAAATTCGAACAATAAATATGCTGTATCCATTGTTGCCGGAAACTTCGCGCAGCTGAAGACGTTCATTGATGACGCAAAAGCAGCCGTTTCCACCCAAACCCCGAGGCACCTGAACGGTCCCGGCGGTGTGAGTTATTCCTTGTCGCCCCTGGGGCCGTTTACTGAAATAGCCTTTGTGTTCCCTGGCTCAGGAAATCACTATGTGGGCATGGGAAGAGGCATCGGCGTGCTGTGGCCGGAAATTCTTCGAAAGATGGATGCCGAGACCGCCCGCTTAAAGGCCCAGTTGATTCCCGATTGTTATGTGCCCTGGAAAACCTCATGGGAGGCGGGATGGGAAAATGAATCCTTAAAAAAAATCGTTTCGGATCCGCTGAATATGATCTTCGGCCAGGTGGTTCACGGCGCGATGATGACCCGACTGGTCAAGGGCTTCGGGATCCGGCCCCAGGCCATGATCGGATACAGCCTCGGGGAATCCGCGGGACTCTTTGCTTTGGGCGTGTGGCCGGATCGCGGCCAAATGCTCAAGCGCATGCTCGGTACAAACCTTTTTTCCACCGAGCTTGCAGGTCCCTGTCATGCGGCCCGAACAGCATGGAAAATTCCTGAAAACGAAGCAATGAACTGGTGCGTTGCCGTTGTCAACCGATCGGCGGACAAGGTTCGAAGCATGATCGGCAGCCAACCTTTTGTAAAGCTTCTCATCATCAACACCCCGGATCAATGTGTCATCGGCGGCAGAAAACCCGATGTGAAAGCAGTCATTCAAAAACTCGGCTGTGAGGCAGTCTTTCTTGACGGCGTGGTCACGGTCCATTGCGATGCGGCGGCGCCGGTGGCCCTGGGCTATAAACAACTTCACCTCTTTCCCGCCACACCGCCAAAAGACATCCGGTTTTACAGTTGCGCCCTGGGCCGCGCCTACACGCCGACCCGGGAAAGCGCTGCGGAATCCATTTTAAACCAGGCCCTTTCAGGATTTGATTTCACCACCCTGATCGAGCAGGCCTATGCGGACGGCGTTCGTATCTTTCTTGAAATGGGGCCCCATGCCTCCTGCACGGGAATGATCAAATCGATCCTTGACGAAAAACCCCACCTGGCGCTTTCAGCCTGCAGCCGGGGGGAAGACGACCTCCTGACGATCCTTAAATGTCTGGGAACATTGGCCAGCCACAGGGTTGTCATGGACCTCGATACACTTTACGGCACCCATGCCTGGCCGCCGGCCGCCCATGAGATCCGCACACCAACACCGGAGCGGCGGATGGTACTGACGGTGGGCGGGAAGATCCCTTCCTCCGTGTTGCCCAGGACAGAAGTCGGAAGCCTAAGGGCAGAAGTCAGAGATCAGAGATCAGAGGGCAAAGGACCAGATGTCAGAGATCAGAGGTCAGAGGTCGGAGAAAGGATAAAGTCTTTGCCTCAAACCTCCAGCGAAGCGATCCTCAAACCTAACGCGGCCGAAGACGACCGTCGAAGGCCTCCCGGCTATATTCCATATCGAAATTTCATGGATGCTTTGACCGAAAGCACCCGGGCTGCCGCGAACGCCCATCAGGCGTTTCTTGATTTTTCAGATACCGTTACCCGGGGTTTTGAAAAAACCTTTGAGAAGCAGGCAAAGCTTCTCGAGGCCCTGATTGCCGATGAACATTTACAAATCCCGGGCAGCGCCACAAGACAAACCCGAACGACAGCCGCTCGGCAGGATGAAAAGTTTCAGCAGGCTGGAAAGCCTGCCCCACAGACTTCTGATTTTCGACTTCCGCTTGCCCGGCGAAGCTCAGAGAGCGAAGACGGGACCTTCGGCCTCCAACCTCCAACCTTGAACCTCCGACAGCCGCAGGCTCTGCCTCCGGCCTATGACCGGGACATGTGCATGGAGTTTGCCGTAGGTTCCGTGGCCAAAGTGCTGGGGCCGGAATTTGCCGCAGTCGATACTTACAACGTCCGTGTTCGCCTGCCGGATGAACCCCTGATGCTGGTGGACCGCATACTTTCCGTCCAGGGTGAAAAACAATCCTTGGGCCCGGGACGGGTGGTGACGGAACATGATGTTTTGGCGGATGCCTGGTATCTGGACGGCAGTCGCGCGCCGGTTTGCATTTCGGTGGAAGCCGGCCAGGCCGACCTCTTCTTATGTTCCTATCTGGGTATCGATCATGTGGTAAAAGGAAAGCGGAGTTACCGGCTTCTGGATGCAAAGGTCAAATTTCACCGGGGTCTTCCTGTTCCCGGGGATGTGATTCGATACGAGATCGAGATCGATCATTTTTCCCGCCAGGGCCAAACCTATCTCTTCTTCTTCCGGTTCGAAGGATATATCGGAAATTCACACCTGATCAGCATGACCGACGGGTGTGCGGGTTTCTTTACCAAAGAAGAGGTGCTGCATTCCGGCGGCATTATCCTGACCGAAGAAGACACCCGGCACCTTCCCGGTCAAAAGCCCGGTGATTGGCCGGTCTTTGCTTTTAACCTTGGGCCCGATAAAAATGATCCGGATCCTTTTGAAGCCGAAAGTTATGATGACGCGGCCCTCGAATGCTTAAGGCAAGGTAATCTTGCCGGATGCTTCGGTCCCGGTTTTAACAACATGCGTCCGTCCGAATCCCTTTGGCTGCCGGGCGGCAGGATGAGGCTGATCGACCGGATTCTACACCTTGATCCATTGGGCGGACGATACGGGCTCGGACGAATCCGGGCCGAAGCGGATATCCATTCCGATGACTGGTTTCTGACCTGTCATTTCATGGATGACATGGTCATGCCCGGAACGCTGATGTATGAGTGCTGCGCCCATACGCTCAGGGTATTTATCCAGCGCATGGGATGGGTGACGCCAAAACCCGGTGTCTGCTATGAACCAATGATCGGCGTTCAAAGCACCCTCAAGTGCAGGGGACCGGTCACCCCGGAAACCCGCAACGTCTGGTACGATATCGAGATCAAAGAGATCGGTTACGCCCCGGAACCTTTTGTCATTGCGAACGCCCTGATGCTTGCCGACGGGCATCGTATCGTATCGTTCAAAGATATGTCCATGAAAATGACCGGTATCACCCGAGAGGAAATTGAATCATTATGGAAAAATAGAGACAGAGGTCCCCGGTTAAATTCGCTTCGCTCGTCTTCTTCGAAGAATTTAACGGGGCGGACGGAGGTCCCGTCTTCGCTCTCCGAGCTACGCCGGGCAAGCGGAAGTCGGAGGTCTGTAGGGCAGGCTTTCCAGCCTGTCGAAATCAGAGGTCGGAAAACGGTTCTTTACGACCGGGACAAGATTCTTGCCTTTGCCGTTGGAAAGCCTTCGGTGGCCTTCGGCGATCCTTACAGGGTATTCGACCATGACCGGGTCATCGCCCGTCTTCCGGGACCGCCCTATTCCTTTTTGGACCGGATTGTTGCCGTTGAACCCGAAGCATGGATCTTAAAACCCGGTGGATGGATCGAAGCGGAATATGACATATCCCCGGATGCATGGTATTTTAAAGCAGACCGTTCATCGTCCATGCCTTTTTGCATCCTGCTGGAAGCGGCCCTTCAGCCCTGCGGATGGCTGGCTGCCTATTTGGGGTCTGCTCTTAAGAGCGAAAACGATTTAAAATTCAGAAATCTCGGGGGAAATGCCGTATGGCATCGCATGATTTTTCCCGAAGAAAAAACATTGACCATCCGCACCCGAATGACCAAGGTTTCCGACGCCGCGGAAATGATCATCGAACATTTTGATTTTGCGGTTTCTCAAGATGCCCAACCCATTTATTCGGGGGACACCTACTTTGGTTTTTTCACAAAGCAGGTCCTGGCACAGCAGGTGGGGATACGAAATGCTCACAAAGAGGCATATGCGCCTTCTTTGGATCGAGTCCGGCAACTTCGGCCCTTTGTTTTTGAGGATGCAGCCCCTCTTTTTCCCGAAGATCCGGATGCGGATCCGGCGTTTTCCCTGGCCATGCCGGCAAGAGCCCTTCGAATGATCGATTCCATTGACGTTTTTATTCCGGACGGCGGTCCCTACGGGCTTGGTTTTATCCGGGGTGTCAAGGCAGTGAATTCCGAAGAGTGGTTTTTCAAAGCGCATTTTTTTCAGGATCCGGTCTGTCCGGGATCTTTGGGGATAGAATCGTTTCTTCAACTCATCAAGTTTGCGGCCATGAAACAATGGCCGCATCTAAACAAAACCCATCGCTTTGAATGGATCTTGGATGAACCGCATTCCTGGACCTATCGCGGGCAGATCGTTCCGGACCATAAACGCATTGAGGTGGATGCCGTGATCACAAAAAGGGTTGACACGCCCGTACCGGCCCTGTACGCAAATGGCTTTTTGAAAGTCGACGGGCGCTATATTTATCAGATGGAAAACTTCGGCTTGAAATTGGTTCCTTTTTGACGTGGACAGGATGAACAGGATATTAATGGCGCTTCGCACCAATTGGAATAATGGAATACTGGAACAATGGAATAATGGGGGTTGAAAGGATCTTTCATAATTTAAGCAGTTTATTTCAGATCTTATACCCAATATTCCAACATTCCAATCTTCCATTTTCTTATCAACTGAGTTTATAATGAATGTCAACGATTCAACCACTTAACCTTTTAACCATTTAACGAAACCTTTACATGTTATATTCCAACGTTTATATCGATTCCTTCGGCTATGAGCTGGCCCCCAATGTGGTCACTTCCGAGGAAATTGAGCGCCGTCTTGAACCATTGTATAAGACACTCCATTTTCGGAAAGGGCAACTGGAAGCCCTCACCGGAATTCGGGAACGAAGGTTCTGGGATCCGGGATTTGCCATGTATGAAGGCGCCGTAAAAGCCGGCCGGAAGGCAATGGATGCTTCTGCTGTTTCCCAGCGCCACATCGGCATGCTGATTTACGGCGGCGTTTGCCGGGACAATTTAGAGCCTGCCACCGCCTGCGCCGTATCCAACGGCCTTGGATTGGATCCGAAAACTCAGATTTACGATGTTTCAAACGCATGTCTGGGCGTATTAAACGGAATGATCCAGACGGCCAATGCCATCGAACTCGGCCAGATCAATGCCGGCCTTGTGGTGTCCTGTGAATCCGCCAGGCAAATTGTCGATTCGACCATTGACCGGCTTCTCGAAACAAAAGACATGGATCATTTCAAAACAACCATCGCCACACTCACGGGCGGCTCGGGGGCAGTGGCCGTTCTTTTAACCCACGGATCCGTATCCGATAAAGGGCATCGCCTGCTGGGCGGTGTCGTCAGGTCCGCTGCGATGCATCACAAATTGTGTCGCTGGGGGCCGGATACGGGAATACCCGCCAGCGGTCTCCATGTCATGCAGACCGATTCCATTGGGGTTTTGCAGCATGGTGTGGCCCTCGGCATCGAAACCTACATTGCTTTTAAAAATGAACTCTCCTGGCCTGAGGATAAGCCGGACAAGGTCATTTGCCATCAAGTGGGAGCGACCCATCAAAAAAATATCCTCGAATCCATTGGGATTCCAAAGGGAAAAGACTTTACAACCTTCAAATATCTGGGAAACATCGGCACGGTCTCCCTTCCGGTCACGGCCGCCATTGCAGCAGAGCGCGAGTTTTTGGTCAAAAACGATCTGGTGGGCTTTTTCGGCATCGGCAGCGGCCTGAACTGCCTGATGCTGGGGGCGAGGTGGTGAGTACAATTCTGACATAAAGCACCATGCTTTGGTTATCCCCCGAAAGGATTTGCCGGGTTGAATCGTCATTTTAGAAAATAGAAATTAGAAATTAGAAATTAGATAAGCGCAGATGGACACAAATGAGCCTGTACATTATTATTTTAATTCGTGCGCACGTGCGTTTATCCATGTTTTCACTTATTCTCTTTCCTCTTTTCTATTTCCTCTTTCCGGCGTATTTAATCTAAACCTTACAAGAAACGAAAGGAGAACGCTTTGAAAAAAATTGCATTTCTTTTCCCGGGTCAAGGTTCGCAGTCCGTCGGCATGGGGCTTGATTTTTATCAGGAATACGATGTTGTGAGAGAACTGTTTGATATGGCCGAGGAGATTTCCAAAATAAACATATCAAAACTGTCCTTTAAAGGTCCCATTGAAGATCTCACGCAAACCGTGAATCTCCAGCCGGCCGTCACCGCGGTAAATCTGGCATGTCTTGCGGCCATTGAAAAAGAAGGCGTTCGACCCGATATTTGCGCCGGCCACAGTCTCGGCGAATACAGCGCCATGAATGCCTCTGGTATTGTCTCCCGGGAAGATACCTTCAAACTGGTCTTTAAACGCGGAGAACTCATGCATCGTGAGGCCACCCGGAACAAAGGGACCATGCATGCCATTGTCGGGCTCTCCATCGATGACGTGTCCGAAATCGTCGATGAGGTGAAAAAAGAGGGGGTTGTGGCCATTGCCAACCATAATGCCCAAAAGCAAATTGTGATCACCGGTTCTCCTGATCCGGTGGAAAAAGCGTCATCCATGGCTGCCGCCCGCGGCGCAAAAGCCATAACGCTGAAAGTCAGCGGGGCATGGCACAGCGACCTGATAAAAGGCGCTTATGATGAATTCAAAGATTTTATTGAATCCATACCATTTAATACACCCCAATTCCCCTTGTTGTTTAACGTCACCGCCGATTTTGAAAAAGAACCCGATGAAATAAAATCGATCATGGCCCGTCAGCTTTGCAGCCCGGTCAAGTGGTACGACGCCATGTGCAAGCTCATGGAAGAACATGTTGAAATATTAGCGGAAGTTGGGCCAGGGAGAGTCCTTACCGGCCTTTTGAAAAAGATTTTTCCCAAGGATTATCCGTGCCGGATATTCAATGTTGACAGCTTGAAATCGCTGGAACAGTTTTTGAAAGAAACCGCGTAAATTCGGCATTCGAATGTTTTTGTTGTTAAAAAATGATGAAAAAGCAAATTTGTGCTTTACATATTTTTTCCCATATTGTATTTTTCTCATTTACATAAATGAATGTTGCGGTTTCATTCAAGGGTTGAACTATGAAAAAGAAAGATATCGACTATTTCAAAACTTTTTTAAACAAACGACTCGAAGAGCTGTTAAGCCATGCAGACAATACGGTTTCAGGCATGACAACGCCCAAGGAAAATTTTCCGGATCCAACCGACCGTGCATCCCTTGAGGCAGACCGTAATTTCATGCTTCGCATTCGGGACAGAGAAAACAAACTGATTAAAAAGATCAAAAAAGCGTTGGACCGCATTGAAAACGGTACCTTCGGCGTTTGCGAAAAGTGTGGTGAAGACATTTCCGTCAAACGTCTTAAGGCCAGACCGGTCACCACGTTGTGTATTGACTGCAAAACCAAGGAAGAGGCTTTTGAAAAAGCCCTTGGAATATAAATTGAATCATCAATAAGCATGTGAGAATCGATCTTCATATCCATTCAACTGCTTCAGATGGAACACTTTTGCCGTCAGAAATTCTTGCCCTGGCCCAAGACCTCGATATTGCGGCAATATCCATAACAGATCACGATACGTTGGAAGGTTCTAAAGACGCCCTTTCTTGTGGAATTCCCCCCTCGCTCAAATTTTTAACCGGCGTTGAAATCAGCGCCGATCCGCCGGATGACTTTCCGCTGTCCGGAAGCCTTCACATCCTGGGGTATGCTTTTGACGTCGATCATCCCGAACTGAACCGAACACTGACCCTGTTGAAGGATTCCAGGCAAAATAGGAACCCTCGAATTCTCGAATTGCTTTCCGGCCTGGGCATTAACATTACCTTTGACGAGCTCAGGAATCTGGCTGAAGACCGTCATCTGGGAAGACCCCATATCGCCCGGATTATGGTTCAAAAAGGGGTTGTGCCGTCGATCGATGCGGCATTCGATCAATATCTGGGACACGGCAAACCGGCCTATGTCGATCGTTTTCGATTCGGATGCGAAGACACCATACGGATCATTTTGGATGCGGGGGGGATTCCTGTTCTGGCGCATCCAGTGCTCTTAAACATACAACAATTTGATATTTTTGAAAATTTGATTACCGTGTTAACGGAAATGGGCCTGCGGGGGATAGAAGTCTATTATCCGGAGCATACCCAAGATCTTATGACTTATTATATCCGGATCGCACGCCGCCATGATTTATTGATCACCGGCGGCACGGATTTTCACGGCGATTTAAAACCCGAAATAAAAATGGGATCCGGTACAGGGGATCTTTATATACCTTACGAATTGTATGAAAAGTTGATTTCAAGTTTAAGTTGATACCCATGGACCCAACGTCACAGACCGACTTAAAGAAATTGCAGCAAGAACTTCTTTATGAATTTAAAAATACCGACATCCTTTCCCAGGCGCTCAGACACAGTTCGTTTGTAAACGAAAATCTGGAATTGGATATTCAGGATAATGAGCGGCTGGAATTTTTAGGGGATGCTGTTCTCAATCTGGTTGTCGGCCATGTCCTGATGAAACGCTATCCGGAGTTAAATGAAGGCGATTTGTCCAAAGTTCGGGCAGGCCTGGTCAACGAATCTCAACTGGCTTCCATTGCCGAGCAAATGGATCTGGGTTTGTATATACAGCTCGGCAAAGGCGAAATCCAGACCAAAGGATGGGAGAAAAAATCGATCCTGGCAAACACCTTCGAAGCCCTTATTGCAGCCGTTTATCT
>JBAUWG010000460.1:0-3184 GCA_049583675.1 Desulfobacterales bacterium
TCATCAAACCCGATGGCACGAAGCAAAACGCCCATCACATCGGTACTCGTGATAATCCCCACAAGCTTTTCCGACTCAATCACCGGCAACGCATTAATCCTATTTTCCTGCATAATATAAGCGGCGCGCTCAATGGTGGTGCCGGGTGATATGGTAATGATCTTTTTAACCATAATCGCCTCAACCGTGAGTTGGTTCAAAAGATAGTTCAACTCGTGAACACTCAATGCCGTGGCCGGAGACGCCCAGCTTTGCTTAACATCTCTGTCAGACACGATACCGATCAAATTTCCATCTTTGTTAACGACCAGAAGATGGTTGATCCGCTTATCTTGGATGATTTCTTTGGCTTTTCGCAAAGTGGTATCCGGAGGTACGGTTACAAGGTGTTTTCGCATTATTCGACCGACGTACATGAGAGCACCTCCTTTTTATCATATTCCCGCGCTTAAAAATAACCCGCGCGCTAAATCATGACATCTTTACTGTTTAAACAAAATCTCCCTTCTTCGGAATAATCGATGGCGGAAATGAAAATATCTCTTTCATTGGACACCAGGTAAAGTTGAATTGCGTTTAAGATCTCACAATCATTGGCACAATTTTCTTTCGGTAGATTTTTCCTCTGACAATTTTCACACGGAGAAGATATCATATTGTCCTCCTCTGCTATGGTTTTAAGGAGAATCTATTCTCTAAAAATCGAGTTCATCTGACCTATCAACCTTGGTGAAAATTTTGATCGGCGACCAACGTGCTGTCATTTTATGCCTTGCCGGACGATTTTTCCTTGTCTCCAAAGGCCTCGCAGTGTTTGCACCAATTCCGGAGGTTTCCTTTTCGAAATATTTCTTTGCAAACTTCACGATAGTACTGCATTTTCGGATCTTTAGGGCATTTTATAATGGCTTTTCCCATCAGCGTGTTCCTTGCTCTTGTTATGATTTAACATCCTGATTTTTTGAAATATCTTTTTATAAACCATAGGATCTTGTGTGTCAAGTAATTTATACCACAACATATTGAGAGATTTCCCCGGCTTTGAGCAGATCCGATGAGAATCGATGCCACAGGGAGCATATTCAACCAGCAGGCAGGAACAGGAACTCACGGCGGGGGTCCGAAACCATAAGCCATCTTAAAAAAGTCTTTTCGTCCGATATCGGCGTTGAGCCCTCGATTCAAGTCTTCGACATACTCAAGCATGCGTGTCGAAGATCCCGTTCGCAAACGTGGCGGGTTGATTCTCGGCCTCGCGTTCTTGTCCCGCCGAGCTTGGGCGGGAAATCTCGACCGAAAATCCTAATTTTGAGATGGCTTCTATTGTTTTTAAATTGCGGTTATATTTTTTTGATTTTTTCCATTTTTGTTTCAAGCGGTTTTATTTCGTCCTCTTTCCCCTTTTTCTGCAGACGCTTTTTTAAATTTTGCAATTGTTCTTCCAAACGCGGCAAGATTTCTTTTTGTATCATCTCGCGAACTGCTTTTCCCGATTGCCGCATTTCATCATATATATTCGTCAGTTCATCTTCTAATTTTTTATAGGCTTCACTGTCGGGAACCTTTTTTAATTGCTCTCCAAACATAGTGAATTGCTGAGCAAGATCCTTCATCTCCCTGGCAAAGTCTTTTTGCATGCGTTCAATGATCACCGACGATTGCACGGAGCCTTCGACGACGGCGTTGTTTTTCAAGGGGTTTCCCCCTATTTGGGTCTGTATCATCTCCACGGCCTTGCGGCCGTTGTTCTGCGGATCTGAAACGATGAAAAATCGAGTATATTCCGTTGCGGTATTTGCAGAGGCTTTCTCGATTTTCAGTTTCACCAGGAAATTGCCGTTTTTGGTATAGGTTATCTCATCCACCCTGCCGATCCGGTTCTTTTCGAAAATAACACCGTCATCCTGTGTCAGCCCGTAGATATGATCGAATTTGATGACAAAATGTTTGCCGCTTGCCTCGCAGCCCATCGAAATAAATGCGACACAGATGAGAATCATCATTTTTTTAAGCATATGTCCCCCGCGGATCACCAACGACGCGTTTTTAGAAGCCATCTCAAAAAAGTCTTATCTCCCGATATCGGTGTTGATCCCTCGTCTCAAGTCATCAACATACTTGAGTACGCGTGTCGAAGATCCCGTTAACAGACAGACGGGGCGGGTTGATCCTCTGCTCCGCGTTCTTGTCCCGCCTTTAGGCGAGAAATCTCGACCGAAAATCCTGATTTTGAGATAGCTTCTAATCGTTTTCACTTTTTTCCGACAACTTTTCCCCAATTTCGTCTTTATCTCCTGTCGACCGACAGGAATTGCGCGCTCAGGTCGAAATCCCCAGTTTCGGCAGGATGTATGCCTGCAACAGATACCAGAGCCCCACAAATATCAATAATACGATGATGTCTTTCATATTTTCCCTTTTGTTTTTATAAGTTATTTCCCCGGTGGGGAACCCCGAACCCTGAACCAAGCGCTTTTTATTCAAGCTGACGCGCCACGTAAGCACGGGCATGTTGGATGGCGGCCGAAATCTGTTTTGAAGGCGGCAGGGTCGCCTCAATCTTTTCGATATAGTTTCGATCTTTAACCAGTTGAAACGAACAATCAAAATTAAGATCAAACACCCAGCTTACAAGGAGCAGCCTGAAATCGCAGGAGGTTTTCAGATCCTGGAACCGGACAAAACGGCCTTCATTCAACGCCGACACCACTTCCGGAGAAAAGAAAGGATCATCCGGAAGGCCGATTTCCACCACCGGATTCGGCTGTTCGTCCCGCGACTTGTAATATTCGATAAAAACTCTCCAGATGTCGAGCTTGTCGGCATCTCTTAAAAGCCGAATGAATAACAGCGTCTTCCCGTTCTCGCCCACCGGAATCTCGGCGGCGTTGTGACAGGCAATGGCTTTGGTGATCCAGTTTTTTTCATCTTCGGTGCATCCGGCCAGAACATCATGCGCCGCCAGTTCTCTCAGCCCGAGCAGGGCATGATTTTCAGATTCCATGTCTTTGAACGTACCATAGACGGCATATTGCTTGAACCGGCCGATATCATGGAAAAGTCCCATGGTTTCCGCCAGCATCGTTTCCTGATCCGAAAGGTCCAGGGCGTTTGCCAGCAATATCATATTCCGGCACACATATGCCGTGTGCTTCTCTTTGAGTCGGATGGCGCTGTTATGCAT
>JBAUWG010000461.1:0-4126 GCA_049583675.1 Desulfobacterales bacterium
CCAGAAATGCCTTTACGCTTTCCGCACGCCTGTCTCCCAGTGCAAGGTTATATTCGTTGGTGCCGCGTTCATCACAGTTACCTTCGATGGTAACCGACTTATCCGGATTATTTTGGAGCCACTGGGCTTTCTTCTTCAAAATTTCCTGTGCCTCAGGGGTTAAGGTGGAACTGTCAAAATCAAAATGGATATCCTCGTTTACAAAGGCGTCCATTGCCTCCTGTTTTGTCATGGCTTCTTTCTTGAGGTTTTCTTCTTCCATTGCCTGCTGTTTCGCCATCTCTTCTTGTTTTGCTTTTTCAGCCTCCGCTTTTGCTTTCATCGCCGCTTCATTTTCAGCCTGTTGAGAAGCCATGCTCTCCTCCTTTACCGCCTTCTTTGCGCATGAAGCAGTGAACAACAATGCGGGAACAACGAGTGTCAGAGCTAAAACAACCCAAAATTTTCTTCGCATTTTTGCCTCCTTTTAACAGCTTGATGGTGAATTTTGTGCATTTATCGACAATAAATCTGAACACTATATTTTCATTGTATTGTAAATATGCCGAAACATTTAATTGTCGGTCATTCTCGGCGACCATTCCGGTTCGGTTTGCTGGCCTTTCATATCGAGCAGCTTTCGTTGATCGGTTCCGAAGCTTGTCATAACATAGATCTTGGAGGGACCTTCACGGGTTGAACTGAAAACGATAAGATTCCCATCCGGCGACCATGACGGTGCCTCGTTGTCGCCCTGGTTGTTCGTCAATTGAATCGGCCCCTTGCCATCGATTCCAATCCAGAAAATGTTGTTAAGACCATTTTCCATACCTGAATATACCAGTTTGTCTCCTCTGGGAGACCAATTGGGCTGCGTATTGTAAGACCCCTGAAAGGTTAATCTGTCAACCTGACCTGTGCTTAAGTTTTTAATATAAATTTGCGGCGTTCCGGCCCTTCTTGAAACAAATGCTATCTTTTTGCCGTCCGGAGACCACGTGGGCGACACATCGATGCTTTTACTATTGGTTAATCTTTTAATAATTTTCCCGGCTCCGGTCAATAAATAAATTTCCGGGTCGCCTGAAAAAGAAAGTGTCGCTGCCAGGGCGAATTGGTTGGGCTGCCAAGCCGGCGTTATGTTAATCCCTGGTTTAGAAATCACGGCGCCCCGCTTTTCTTTCAAGAGTTGTATATATAAATCGGGCTTGCCCCTAGCATATGAGGTATATGCAATCCATTTTCCGTCCGATGACCATGCCGGGGACAGGGTAATGCTGTTAGTATGCGTAATTCGCCGGGGATTGTAACCGTCAAAGTCGCAGGTATATATTTGTTTGACTCCGGAACTTGTTGAAATGAAGGCAATTTCAGTATCAAAAATACCCTGTTTCCCGGTCAGGGCGTAGATCACTTCGTTACAGAACCGGCGGATGATTCTACGCTGATCATCGATCCGGCCTGTGTATCTTTTGCCCACCAACAGCTTTTCCTTAAACGTATCATAAAGACGAAGCTCCATTTCAACCGTGTTGTTTTTGATCAATACCCCCCCGGTGACGAGCATCTCCGCACCGATGCTGGTCCAATTATGGAAATTGACATTGGCAAAGGCTTCATCGGATTGGGGGCTGACAAGAAAGGCTTTTCGATTAAGGATTTCAAAATATCCGGTAAATGCCAAGGTTTCTGCAAGAAGGTCCGATGCATCTTTCGATAATTGATCCGTGGCGGTGCCGGCGGAAATGGGTTTGAAAAAAGGAGCGGCGATGGGAATTTTTCTTAAAAAAGGGTGGGTGATATCAATATAGTTATACCCGGCGGAATATAGGCGCGGCACAGATAGAACAGATAGGGTCAATGTCAGACAAAAAAGTTTGATCCAATAATTTTTCATAATAATATCGAACTCCTAAATCCAAGATAAAGCTGTCGGAATGATTTGCCTCGAAAACCGATTTTCAGATTGACCATCCCATTGCGTTGCAAAAAGAGAGTGACTGTTAAAGGCCAATACTTTCCCCGTCTTGGCGGGATGGAGATGCCGAGACATCAAATCATTTGCCGAGACCTGAAGAGGTGAAGTGAAAACCGGCCTCACAATAAGGACGCATATACCCATTTGGGAGAGGCGGGAGCGGATTTGACTTCTTAATTGCGTTTTTGGCCGCTTCATCGAAATAATCGTTTCCGGAACGTTTATCAAACCAAATGTCTTTGATTTCGCCGTTTCTTGCGATTTTAATGGCGACCCAAGCCTCAAGATCTGTTTGCCCTCCGGCAAGTTGTTCGGAAAATGCCCAATTTTTTTGAATTTGATATGCAATTTCAATTCGATAGATATCAATGAGTTCAAGAGCCTGTTTACTATTGGCGCCAGTATCGCCCGGACCTCTGAGCCCTTTTGAAGCGCCCTCTTTGTCAAGGTCCATCGGCCCGGTTTTCTTCACCTGTTCTTCAAGGCGCGCAATGGCTTTCTTGATTTGATCGGATTTCGAATCTTCGACGTCTTTTTTAATCCGGCTGATGGCATTTTTAACCACGCTTTCCGGATTAAACGTCTTTTTCTTAAGAGATCTTTTTATCTTTTTGGGTTTCAGGGACGTCGCTGCCGAAGATTCGCGAACCGGCTTGGGCGTCTCTTTTACGGGAATTTTTGGCGTCTCAGCTTTTTTTCCCACCGTCGAATCTTTTTTGGTTTTTGCCGGCAGCGGCGCTGAATTCTCTGAAGGCATCGTGACAAGGTCGACATTTATGTAAGCGAGAGAGGACGTTCTGCTGGTCGCAAAGCCGGGTGCAAACATCAAAATTGCGAATAACGACAGATGGCAGAAAAAAGAAATCGCGAAATTAGAAAAAAATTTCCTGCGTTCGTTATCCCCATCCGGATAATTTTCAAGGTAACGCTTCTGGCTCATGGTTTATTGCTTATCGTTCTTTTTTTGATGAATCGGCTCTGTGACCATCCCCAATTTATCAACCCCTGCGGCTTTTATTTCAGCCATGACGCGAACAACAAACCCGTAAGATATTTCCCGATCGGCCCTGAGATAGACTTCCCGGTTTTCTCTGCCTTCCAATATATTTTTCAGTTTCCCTTGAAGATTGTCTAAGCCGATTTGGTAATCGTTGATAAAGATTTGATTCTTGGTGTTGATGGTAATGATAAGATTTTCTTTTTTGGCGATCAATGGTTCAGAGGTCGTCTCCGGTAGTGAAACATCTACGCCCTGCATCATCATGGGGGCGGTGACCATAAAGATGATCAGAAGAACGAGCATCACATCAACAAAAGGTGTGACATTAATATCAGACATCAAGCGATCGCCGTTGGTTCCGAATGCCATTTTTATCCTTCTCCCAATTTATGGATAGATACTATATTGTCATCAGTTCAAGACATTATATCACGTTCGATAATATTTAAAAAATCTGCAGAAAAATTTTGCAATTCAGACTCTAGAACTCTGATTTTCTGCATAAAATGATTGAATGCAATCACCGCAGGAATGGCTGCACCTAGCCCGGCGGCCGTTGCGACAAGCGCTTCTGAAATTCCCGGGGCAACCGTGGCAAGGCTGGCTGAACCTTTAAGACCGATGCTGTGAAAGGAACTCATTATCCCCCATACGGTTCCGAATAACCCGATGAAAGGCGCCGTATTGCCGGTTGTCGCGAGGAAGGGAACCATTCTGATCATGCGGGTCGTTTCACTGTTAATGGCCCTGCGCAGGGCACGTTTTACGTTGTCGGTCCCGGTAAATCTTGCACTTAAAGATGCGTGCTCCGCTCCTTCCGTAGGGTTCGATTCTTTCTTTATTGAAGCGCCGGAACGGCTCAAATTCTTCAGTTCCGCATACCCGACGCGAAAGATTCTGGCAACCGGGCTGCCGTGAAGCTGCTTGGCTTTGGTAAAAGCATTGGAAAGATTTCGGCTTTTCCAGAAAAAATCAACAAATTCAGAAGATTCTGAAAATGCCTTTTTAATATAGCGATATTTCATGATCATAATCGCCCATGATGTAACAGAAAAAAACAAGAGAAGCAGGAGCACAAATTTAACCATTATCCCGGCATGCATTACCATAGAGAATATGTCTATGTTTATCGAATTCATTTAAATACTCCGTATGTTATAAAAATATGT
>JBAUWG010000462.1:0-8376 GCA_049583675.1 Desulfobacterales bacterium
CTATTCTTTTCCCATCGGTAAACTCGAAGCGGCGGTAAATTAAAGAGTTCGACCTCCATCCGCCCTGGTCCGAAAATGGGCCGGCACAGAAAGGCGACACGCTTGCTCACTTGGTATGCAACGAAGCGTCCCCCCGGGGCGAGCATTGAGGATATCGTCTCGACGATTTGAGATCCCGATCCCTGGCTCATGGTGGAAAAGGGAATACCGGAAATAAAGACCTCCGGGGCGTCTAATCCATAGTTCGAAAGGATTTTCTTTAAGCCACCAGCGTCACCAAGGTGCGCAACAAGTCGATCGTCCTTGATGCGGCTCACCAGGGTGTGCAAATATGGATTTTTTTCGATGCTCAGAAGCTTGGAGTGCTGTGCCATTGCTCTCAGTATCGCCCGGGTCGTGCCTCCCATGCCGGGACCCAGCTCTACTATGGTTTTCGCAGAAGCGATTCCTGCGGTCTCCACAATGCGGCACTCAAGGAAATGAGAACTTGAAATGACCGATCCGATTTGACGAGGGTGCTTAAGAAATTCTTGAAACAAAGCCAGTCGGCTATCTATTAGGGCATGAAATGGTTTCTGATTTGACATTCGCTTGACTCCAACTCAATCTTCAAATTCGCTGCCGATTGATGATAGGATTATTGCCCATTTATCCTATCTCTCAATTTGCCGGAACATTTAAACGTTACAACCTTCCTTGATTCCAACAACAAATCTTCACCGGTAGCCGGATTCCGGCCTTTACGTTCATTCTTTTGTTTTACACAGAATTTGCCAAACCCCGAGATCATAACATCCTCTTCGGATGCCAGTGTGTTTTTGACAATTTCTAGAACGGTTTCTACGATTTCTGATGATTTGTTCTTAGAGAAACCGGTCTGATTCTGGACTAACTCTACGATCTGAATTTTAGTAAGTGTCATGAATATGAGGCTCCTTATTAAATAATAGGTTGTAATTATGACTAATTTATCTCAATTATAACTGAGAATGTCAAGAAAAAGGCTTGATGCCGATTTGCAAATCTTAAAGTGCATATAGTTTTGTTATATGAATCTTGGATACCCATAAGGAAGCAGCAATCAAATTATGATAAAACTTTCTTCAGATCAATTTATATTTGTACTGCCGCTTGCTTCTGAAAGGGCTGGGGCCGAAGAAAAGGCCGTTTTAAAGAATGGCATTCCTCTGTCAAATTCACAAATTGAAGATGCTGAACGTGCGGGGGCATATATCGGGAAAGGGGAAAAAACAAATAAAAAAATCATTTCAGGTAAATAGTTATATTTTTAATACCAGCTTAAATCCTTTTTGATCCGCCCATTTTACGATGGCATTTTTAAGTTCTTCCAGTCCTTCTTGATCAGTTTCAGAGATTTTGGCCCGAAACTCAGCCGGTAAATTCTCCAAATCGAGATTGGTGTACACATACCATATATTATCATTGGTATCGACAGATATCGCTTGCGTGATTTCTACAAAATCATTTCCCTTTTTAAACAGCATTAGCCCTCTCCTCAACCTTTATAAAAATATTAGATAACATAAATCTTCAAATCATCAAAGAAATTTTCAAGGCTGGCCAAAAATATCATGGATTGGTGTTGAAGAGCGCGGTTATTCCCGGGCTGCTGTTTGGTCACTGTCGGCATTCGCGTGGGTCGGCGGTGCCGTATTTTGCATTGCAGCTGCCGACACGCGTGAGCGCTGGTTTATCATCGCAGCAATCACGGCGTCGGGAAACTCCTTGCTGTTTCAAATAAACGATTTGAGAAGCGTCCAAGTTATAAACCGTACCGGAATTCTGGATATAAGCAATAATCGTGCTGTCGCTAATTTTCGCGTGTGCAAGTTGCAACACTTGCGGCATGCCGTAGGATAAAAGGGACATGCATTAATTTCCATATGTTGATGCGTTCCGGTCCCGAAACCTGATCCCAATTGGTTGGCTTCTGCATGTAAATTCCGGCTGGGTATACGGGATCGATTACATCATCATTAACAGAGAAATTTGGATGGTGGATAATCGGTGCCGTCCATAAATGAATTGCTTACTTGCTTTGGATGTCCCGAAAATTGTCCTACAGATTTTGTGTCGATGGTGGGTCACTAAGCTGTCCCGGATTTGAAGAAAATACACGAGGCAATTGTGCCTGTCAGGCCAACCAGACCACCCACAAGAAATGCCACCGGGATGCTGGAGATATCGGCGATCACCCCAAACAATATCGGTCCCAACACTTGCCCGACGCTCAGCGAAGTCGTGAAAGCCCCTGTAGCAGATCCCATTCCGTAGACTCTCCCTCTTTCAGTTCTGATCGCGAGAGCAGAAGCACGCGAAACATCACTGTCACCTGCTGTCAACAAATAGATTGTTCCCACTCTTAATGGCAGATCACTAATCCCCATATTTTAATGATGTGCGCGTTGAACACCTTAATTTAAAATGAAATGATGTGAATTCCCGAATTGCGGGGGAAGGATTCATCTTGGCTTGGAGTTACGGGCTCTTGCGTGATAGGAATAATATCGTCAGGGAAAAACAGGATGAAGATGACATCGAATTAAAGTGATGAACGTCCTCCATGAACGTCTCTTCATACCCTTATAACAGGCTGTTGGTGAACTTCGCAAATTTATATGGCGCCATCAATACCCTATGCGTGTCGATATTCCTCCCTCATGCTTGCAATTTGAAGTCAAATCTGTCTATATTCAGTCTTGAAAAACCGGACGATCCAGACGAAAATTCTATTCATAACACATAAAATTCCACACTCAGTGCCGAGCATGGAAGTAGCTAATTTCATTCGATTTTTTTAGATCGCCTTTGTGCGGCAAAAATTCTTATTCATTATGCCGCCAAGACTTGAAACAATGACATAGTCCAAATTTTATGAACTCGTTAATTCCATTTATCATTGCTTCCGCCGGTCTTTTAATTATTCCCGGGCCATCCGTTTTAGCCGACAAAAAGTGCAGCAGATGATGAAATTCATTAGGATCAGTTTAATTTTATTGTTCGCCGGTTTTTTGATGGCTGTGCCATACGCAAAGGCCCAGGACAAAACAAATACCACTGCAAAACATAATAAGCCTTCTATTGGTATTTCCAAAGAGATGGGCGAGGTTATGATCCAGCAGACCTCCAAGGTCAAGGAGGAATTTAAGGAGAAAGCACGCTCGCTTTTTGAACGCCGCCCTCTCGGCTGGGATTTAAATTCCCTATACTACTTATACGATATGGCCTTGTCACTCCCGGGAAAAGTACCGGCCTTTACACGTTTTGTGATCGAGCAAAGCAGGGTCCTCGGGGCGATCGGGTCCATTCTTTTGTTGCTGTTTTTTGCTGCCGTTCTTTACAGTGTGCTGGGGCAGCATCGGGTTATGAGATGGGTGGAGCACCGGGTCGAAGCGCTAACCTCCTATATCCCCGAAGCCACTTATCCTTTCGTCATATCCGGCATCAAAATGATGGTTTCCGCCTTGATACCGCTTTTGCTGCTGGCGGTATATTCGCTTATCAACGCCATGATTAACTATTCGGCAGCCTGGTTTCAACTCGTCGGTCGCCTGATTGGGTTATGGGCTGCAGGGGCCCTTTTATTGCGGCTGCTAAAGGAATCGCTCACCCGCAGCCTGTTCAAGGCAACTTCACAGTACGGCCGGACAATCTACCGCTGGGCTCGTTTGGCGCTGCTATACGCTCTTTTCGGCATGGCGGCATACTGGATGGCCGAAGCTTTTGATATCCGAGAAGATGTTCTATCGCTTTTGCGTTTTGCGATATCGGTTTCCATAACATTGGTACTGTTGATACTGTTTCTCAACAAGAAAGCCTTTATGTCGCTTTTGCCGGACCTGCCGGTTCAGAGCTATAAGCAGTTTCGGAGGTTTTTGGGGAGGTATTATTTTCCTCTCTTGATTGTATCGTTTCTGGCCGCTCTGCTATGGTGCTTCGGATATAGGGCTCTAGGCCGGCTGGTCTTGATCAAAATCTGGTTTTCCGGTGTGATGTATGTTTTCATTATGTTTATTTATCACACCTTGAGGCGATCTCTGAATACCTGGTTCCAGAGGCTGGAACACACCGATGAAACCGCCCTGATGCTCGCCGGCGCATTGCGGTCAATCCTCAAATACGCCACCGTCATGGCGACCCTGATTATTATTCTTTATATGCTTGGGTTGTTGAATCCCCTCCAGCGGATTATGTCCTTTCCGATTTTTCAACTCGGCAATACCACGATCACCTTCTGGCTAATCGTAAGAGCGCTCTTGATCTTAGTGGCTATTGTCTATGTTTCTCGGCTGGCCCAAGCTTATTTTGATTACAGGATATACCCTTCTTTTGGCGTCGATCCCGGCCTTGGGTATGCCATCAACACCGTATTCAAATATGTTTCTATTGGTATCGGATTTTTAATTGCCCTGAACATTGTGGGGATCAATCTTCGGTTTCTTTTAGTATTTGCCGGCGCCATCGGCGTCGGTGTCGGCTTCGGGCTTCAGAACATGGCCGCCAATGTGATCAGCGGCTTTACCATTATATTCGGTGGAAAACTTCGTAAGGGAGACTGGATTCAGGTCCAATCCATGACGGGGGAAGTGACGGACATATACCTGCGGGCGACGAAGGTACGAACGAGGGACAATATTGAATATCTGATACCGAATTCCAATATTATTTCCAATATCGTGGTGAATTATTCTCTGTCTTCACCGATGATCCGCATCGAATTGCCGGTCGGCGTCTCATACAGAGCCGACCCGCGCCAAGTTGAAAAGATCCTGCTGGCGGCTGCAGAGAATGAACCGCTTGTGGATAAAGCCCCTATGCCGACGGTACGCTTTGTTGAGTTCGCTGACTCCTCCATCAATTTCGAGTTGCTTATCTGGATTGATGTTCGCAAAACACCTCGACGAAAGGTTAGAAGCAATCTTTACTTTGTCATATTCGAGGAGCTTGCCAAAGCCGGAATCGAGATTCCATTCCCCCAAAGGGACGTGCATATCCGTTCCAAGGCGGACCCTATCTGACTCATTGCGAAGGCGAAAGGAGTTCAGTTCAACTCGATTTTTTGCGTGGGATTCGCGCTGTACAATTCTTATTCGTTAGGCTCGATATCGTCCTTGATCGCATCCGTTTTCAGTGATATCTTATACTTAACTTATTGGTCCGTCGAATATCGCAATCGACTATATTATTTGCAGCCTGTAGCTTCCATCGGCAGATGATTTCGTTTTGCCGATACGATTAAAGCTGTGATCGAATCGGTGTCTTATGGCCAAGATGATAGAAATTAAGGAAAGTTTAGTTGTCGACAAAGGATTGGTCACCATGTTCCTTAAGTTGTCTCCGGATGAGCGTCTGAGGTCAAATGATAACGCCTTACGTTCTATTTTGGAATTGAGAAATGCCTTCAAACAGCAAAAAAACAAAAGGATCTGAAATTGTCCAACACTTATGAACAAGATCATAAGAAAAAAAATCCATATTTAGAGTTTATGACTGATTTCATGACGGGATTTAGCGCTCTGATCGTTATTGGGCTAATACTATTTATAGTAATACCTGTTTTGCTTCTTGTTTTGAAGATTGGTGCTTTCCTTGTTATTCCTATTTGCCTGTTAGGCGCTTTTATAATTCTAATTGCATTGTTAGGAAAGTTTATCAGACACTTTTTAACTAAAAAATAAGAATGTTATTTTTCAATCAGAATCTTTATTGGTTTTTTACTTCGTTTACTTAATAAGTTCGTTCAACATCCATACCACTTTAGTCCCTTTAGCCGTTAGAAATGCAACATACTCCTCGAAGACGTTAGGAGACGGGAATGCTTTTACCAAGCCAAGACCGGTGTCAATCAACTCTCCATTATCCGGATTTTTAACATAGTATTCACCCAGGATTTTAATATTCATAGATATATTTTCCGTAGAGTTATCCATCAGTTGACTCAAAGTCGAATAAGATACCGGTTCAGGTTCATTGTCGGCCAGGTGCAATAATATTTCTATCTGATCAATATTTACATCCTCTTTCACATAATCTTTCAAAATCCTAATTGCCTTGTTCATTTTTTTGATACCTTCCATAGCAAAAGTTCTCCGTCAAGATTAAAGACAATTCGGTCAGAACGGTAGAATGCATAATACGTACCATCAAAAAGCATTTTAATAATAAATGAAATATTACGAAAGGTTAACATTTATTGTTTGATTTACTATTGCCGGTCTTACATCCAAGTGAAATGACATTTCTCGTCAAAACACTTGACGGATATTGGTAAAATATCGATGTGGAAATATTCCAAGCGTTCGCAGAGTTGATGAATCGGAAGTGGCTTAATACAGAGGCAACCCGCACAGATGAAGATGGCTGCCAGATTGCTTTTAAAACAGAAGAAGGAATTTCATTGAATTAGTGAGGTTGGAGTGGTATCCTGCCCTTTAGAAATAATGGATTTAGATTGGAATAGACGAAAACCCGAAAGAAGGTGAAGAAATGCAGAACGTGGAATGGGAAATTAAAGGCGACAAGCTAATTATTGAGATTGATTTGACAAAGGACTTCGGCCTCTCAAAATCTGGCAAAACAATAACAATCGCCAGTACACGGGGTAACCAGAAGATTGAGGGAACTAATGCTATAATAGGCTTGAACGTTTACAAATATCCAGAGAGTGAATAAAATTTATGGCTCAGCTAAGTAAATTTAAAAAAAGGACGACGCTATAACTTAGTGGGCCAGAAACGTCCGCACCCATTCGAGTGAACCATTTGTTAAGGTTAAAATAAAAAAATATATTGCTCCAAATCCCATGAGTTCCAGGAAAAACCACAAAGCACTCAATATTCTTTTTCGAAATATCAACATCGCAACCTCTTATCATTCACGAAAATTTACTATCAAATTTGTAAAAGGTCAAATATTTGACATACAATATATGGTATGTCAAGAAAAAATGTATACCGTCAATGGGTATCTTAATCCGCCTTTCTATTCTCGGTGCATCAACATATTTAACTTTAAAGTATGGCATGACTTTATGACATACAACCATCTGCTATCATTTCAAACGATATTAATAACCGGTTTTCCGGAACGGTAACCGTTCTGCCTGTTGCCTCAAAAAATTCGGGAAAGGTGTATCCCTTTGAAGTTAGACTTCCCAAAAGTGCCGGCAACCTTCCGAAAGATTCAAAGGTGAAAGCAGATCAAATCCGCACTCTGGATAAACGCAGGATAATAAAAGCGATCTGCATGTTGGATAATGAAAGTATCTCCCGGATAGACACCGCTTTGAAAATACATTTAGGGCTGGAAATACCTATGGAATAAAAATGGCCGCTTTGCCATAATAATTCCGACATGAAAAGCTGACGAAAAACGAGAGATATGTCTCATGGACACAAAATATATTTCGTCAACTTCTGTTTTCACAAAATGGGCAGGTGGCATATCGATCAAAAGGCGGAAAAGAAACAAAGATTTTTCACGCCCTTGAGAGACCCGCCGCCATGTGTTTCCACGTTTCCAACAAAGGAGAGTCAATGGTTCGTTATTATGGCCACTACAGTAACGCAAGTCGGGGCCGTCTCAAGAATGCCCGGACAGATGATTTGATCTCTTGTTTCTTGGAGCGGAAATTAATTGGATGAAAAATGGTGATTGACAACCTTCCAGCGACTTTGGTATTTTAGTTTTAAATGTCATTGTTTCCGGCAGGCTTCCATATAATGCGGTCTTAATAAATTCCATACACAATCATAACTTTTCGATACATTCCCTGTCAAAAAGGCAATTCTTATCAATGGACTCAGGATCCTACGCGCTGAGATATCGAGTTTGCCTTATTTACCCCGGCTCGGGTGCAGAGACATTATTTGATTCGTGTTCGGCAACGCTCTCGTTGTGATGATCTATTCGGTTCCGGGGGTTGATGTTTTGGACCGGAGGCTTTCGAGCCCGGGTGAGAGTGAATGGGAACCCATCAAGTCGAGAACAGGAGGAGAAAATGAGAACCTTTTACGTAGTCGTGATCGTCGTTCTCGTGGCGATCGCCGTGGCGATTGCAGCGGCCCTGGGATTTGCTTTGGGCGGCTTTTATGACGTTGCAGCGGATAAACCCAATATTGGCATTGTGTCCTGGTATGTGAAACTGGTTCGTAGGAACTCGATTACCTCCCACATCGGAGACATAACCCCTCCTGCGTCCGATAGTTCTGCTACGATCGAAAACGCCTAGCGTTACTACTACGGAACCTGCAAAATATGACACGGCGCGCCGGAAAATCCTCCGGACACCTTTTCCCGGGGCATGGATCCCGTGCCTCCTGATTTTGGATCACCGAAATGGGACATTCCGGAAGC
>JBAUWG010000463.1:0-5027 GCA_049583675.1 Desulfobacterales bacterium
GCGCAAATCGGCGGCAGTTGACGCGGATACGCCCTTATATTAATTTTCAATCATGAATTCGGTGATGTTTTTGTCTCTATCATTAATTCCACAAGACGGCAAGACCACCTGAAAAATCATCCGATGAAATTTGATTCATGAATAAATACATAAAGATTGAAGATGGAAGATGGCAGGCTTTTTAAAAAAAACATCTTATCGGAAAAAACGCCGCAGAACCCGGCAAGTTGATTGCCATTGCTGCGGTAAAAATGCACCTTTTTGTTGGACATGCCGATGCGGATTCGCTATTTGCCAGGAATGCATGATGGAAAATGTCTGGGGAATGTCTTGCAATGGGATAACCTGGGTTTGTCCGGATTGCGGCGAAAGCAACGGATTCGGAAACCAATAACCTTCAGGCGCACACCCGTCATGATGCAAGGGCTGTTATTGCTCACTCCATTCCCGCTTAAGCAATACCAGAAGATTTTTGTTCGGCCGATACAGGTAAATCCTTGAAAATCCGTGTGTTCTCTTTTGATCTTTGATCTTTACCTCACTCACCGCCACGACACGTTTTTTAAATCCGAACACGGTAATATACCGGAACTTTCGATTCAACGGCTGGTAACGCTCGGGGAGCATGGCCTGCTTGAGCAACATCATCAGTTCGGAGGGTTCTTTTCCGGCCGGTTCAAACCGATAAGGAAGATGCTTCCCAATAATGACCGGTGTCTTTTCCAGCGACACCTGTTGGTCCAAGTCGGAGAGATCCTGATTGTTCAACACCACACATCCGTTGGTTGAAAAAGGTTTTATAGTCTGGTTCGATCCATGGATGAATATTCCGCTGCCGAAATTACCTTCAAGGTTGTCAAAAATGTCAGGATAATTTAATCCAAAGGCGCGATCGCCGAATAAGGTGATTTTAGAATCACGATAAACACTGATGTTGAAATAGATCCCTTCAGGTGTCTTTTGATCATGTTCTTTTTGTTTCTTTCCCCGGCGTTCTCCAGTGCTGCAATTATAACTTTTTATCAGCTCATAATGACCGTCATAACAATACAGGTAAAGCTTCTGGAGTGCTTTTTTCACCAGGATAAGATGAACAGGTTTTCCCTTTCCCTTGTGGAAAAGGATCGGACCGTCCCATGATCCGTCGTCAAGGTCAATATGAATTGTGGCCCCTGTAGAGATGGTCTGAAAAGGTTTTTTGGAATATGAAAGATTGTGCAAACCGTCCCAGCAAACGCTTAATAAAAGGACGGCGGCAAACAAGACTGTTTTAGAGAAGACGGAAGCAAAGGTTTTTCGTGTATCTTTATGATCATAGGCTTTCATTTTTATTAGAACCAATTAAAATGCTTAGGTTATCTTCATATCCAGAATCCGCGTGATTTCTTTTAAGCTGCCGATATGAAAATCGGCGGCAAGAGATCTGTTTTGGTATGCGACAAACGGCACGCCCGCCGCTTTGGCAGCCATTTGGTCTAGTTCTGAATCCCCTACGTATAAGGCGTTATTCGCGTTTATCTCAAAATACTCAAGGATCTTGATCAAAGGATCCGGATACGGCTTGGGTCGATCAACATCCATGGAACTCACCACAAGGTCAAAATAACCTTCTAATTGATGTTCGCTAAGAACCTGGTCCATGGTATCCGATCGATTGGTGGCTATGGCTATTTTGTATATGGGTCTGAGCATCTCAAGGAGCGGTTTTAAATACGGTTCCAAGACCATATATTTTAAAAAAGGAATATAGCTCATATTTTTTCGATAGCGCTGAGCCTTTTTAAAACTGTGGTCGTCATCAAAAAGGTGTGCAATCGACTGATCCGCAGTGTGGCTGTGACAATATGCAAACTGTTCGGAAGTCAAGGCCGGACGGCCGAGATGTTTCAATATTTCATTATAATATGCCATGTTTGCATTCGTTGTATCAAACATGACGCCGTCACAGTCAAAAGCGACCACTTTGATATTTTTCATCGCTATGTTTTATTCTCTCGGTCGTTAAATGATGTTCCCGATAACATAGATCTTAATCTCAGGCCGTATCTTGCTGTCTGTCTTTAATTTTATCGTATCAAAATAGCGGCCCTTGGTTTTCCTCCGATTCTCAACGGTAATAAGATATGACGTCATTTTTGGGTCTTGGTTCTTTTCCAGTTTAACGCCAATATTCTTTTTGTTAAGGACGCTGATGCTTTTGATCGTGAATGGATATTTTTTTTCGGGTATAATTTTTGCCGTGGCCTTTATCGGATGGCCCACCGGTCCGCGCAACGTCACTCTTTCCGGGACGATGGTTACAAAATTTTCAACGTTGCCGATGACCGTCAGATAGATTACCGAGTGGCCGGCATCATTGGTTTTCACCATTATTTTTTTGGTCACTGTTTTCCCGCCGTATCCGGAAGTATCCACCTTGATAACAATTTTTCCCTCTCCGCCGGGAGGGATTTGTCTCGGATACGAGACAGCCGTGCACCCTCAGCCGGGTCGCACTTTCTCAATCGCAAGCGGTGCGTCTCCTTTATTTTGAACGACGAAGTCATGGGTTATCTCCGTACCGTCTAAAACCGGGGAAAAGGTATACCGGCTGTTCTGAATAAAAGCAGATGGTGTCTGTTGTGTCTGTTGTGCTAAACCGCATGTTCCGGTTCCGAGCAAAATAATTGAAAGGGTTGTAAAAATAACGGCAAAGATTCTGGGTTTCATTCTCAAGATTTCCTTTTATTATACCAGTTGATAAGGTTTTTTAATTCCGGTTCATGCCCTTATATTCGACAAACTAAGCATAGACAGCCATTGATCGTTCCTCCATGAGTGAGGATTATTGTTTGAGATCACATCGAAGATCCCTGGCTTTGAAAAGGGGCATAACGCAGAAAATAGGCAAAAAGTTATTCATAAATGCATCCTATTTTAAAGGCATCCCATAGAATGTCAAGGCACATGTTCGCATTTTAATGCCGTGAACTCTATTTTACGGTGTCCGTATCCACAATAAAATTCCGGAGAACCGTTTTTACATCATAAAAACCGGATCCACATCAAGGACAACCGTTATATCACGCCGGCTTATTTTTGCCTTGTTGACAAGCCATAAATAGCGAAGAAATCGGTGGAGCGGCTGAACATCCGCAGCTTTTAAGAGAATCTGCCAACGGTATTTTCCGGCAATTCTGTAAAGCGGGGCTTCGACAGGCCCCAATATTTCAAGGGATCCTGACAATGATCTGTTCTTTTTCTTCAATTCACCGCAAAGATCTCCCACAGCCTGAGCATGTTGCCGGGTTCTTGCTTTGTCTTTTCCCGATACTTTAATCTGAGCCACCCTGGCAAACGGCGGATAGCGGAGATCCTTTCGAAAGCCGATCTCAGCATTATAAAACGGCTGGAAATCTTGGCGTGTTGCAGATAATATACTGAAATGATTTGGGTTGTAAGTTTGAAGGATGACGCGCCCGGGCACCGTCCCACGCCCGGCCCTTCCCGCAACCTGGGCCAACAACTGAAATGTTCTTTCTCCGGCCCGGAAATCAGGAAAATTCAAGGAGAGGTCGGCACAGATAATGCCTACAAGGGTAATGTTTGGGAAATCGTGTCCCTTGGCCACCATTTGAGTCCCCACCAGAATATCGATGGACCGGTTTCTCAAGTCTTTAAGGATCTTTATTATCGATCCCTTGCGCCGCGTGGTATCCCGATCCATTCTGGCCACTGCGGCATCCGGAAAAAGCATCTTAACAGTCGCTTCGATCTTTTCGGTCCCGAGTCCCAGAAGCCTGATTTTTGAGGACCCGCAGGACAAACAGTTAGATGTCGACGCCCGTGTGAAACCGCAATAATGACATTTATATGCATTGTCCTTTTGATGAAGTGTCAACGAAATATCACAATTTTTACAGCGCACAGCTTCACCGCAGTGAGAGCAAACCGGATAACTTGCAAAACCACGCCGATTCAGAAAAAGGAGAACCTGCTCGCCGCGTTCGATGGTCGTTTTCATGGCATCGTAGAGTTCCGAGGTAATAAACCGTCGGCTTCCCTTAACATCTCTTTTCTCACGAAGATCAACCACGGTGACCTCCGGCAGGGACCGTTTTTCGACACGCTTGGTTAATGTCACTTCTTTAAATTTTTTTATCTTAGCGTTATAAAAAGATTGTATGGACGGCGTTGCAGATCCCAGTAGCGCCACAGCGCTTAGAAGTTTTGCCCTTACCACCGCGAGATCTTTTGCATTGTATCGCAGGCGGGTATCCTGTTTATAGGAGGTGTCGTGTTCTTCATCCACGACAATCATACCGATATTTTTTAAAGGGGCAAAAACAGCGGATCTGGCTCCGATGACAACAGCGACTTCACGCCGGACAATGCGCATCCATTGGTCGTATCGTTCTCCGGAGGTAAGTCCGCTGTGAAGAATCGCGATGCGATCTCCGAACCGGGCTCTAAACCGCCGTTCCATCTGTGATATAAGGGCGATTTCCGGGACCAGGACCAAAACTGAATAACCTGAATTGATGACCGTCGCTGTGAGGTGCATGTACACTTCGGTCTTTCCGCTTCCGGTTACACCCGTCAAAAGGCAGGTGCAAAATCCCCGGCCTAAAGACGCCATCACTTTTGCAACCACTTGGTTTTGTTCCCGGGTCAGTCTGTGGGGCGTATCCGATTCAATCGACTCACCGAATGGATCACGATATATCTTTTTATTAATAATAGAAATATAACCGGCGGATTGCAAATGATTGACAAGTTTCGGCGCAGACGGAACCAGCGTTTTTAACGTTTTTACCGAGACTTCGCCCCTGTCTTTGACAATCTCTATGATTTTTTCCCTGGCCCCGGACAAATCGTCTGAAGAAAAACCGGAATCAGTCAACGACACATATCGTTCGATCTTCTGCTTTACGACATTTTTTTTCAGCTCTTGTTTTTGCTCGATAAGCCCGCAGTGCTGCATGGCATAAATCAACGCGTTCGGGATTTTTTTGTGAAGTTTTTTACAAAGCGCTTTGAAGTTGCAG
>JBAUWG010000464.1:0-2696 GCA_049583675.1 Desulfobacterales bacterium
CGCATATGGAGCACGGAAGGTTGGTGCAAAAAAGCGTTGCGCCTTTTATGGTAACGCCATGATAGGCGGCCTGAATAATCGCATTCTGCTCGGCATGTATGCCGCGGCAGAGTTCGTGGTTTTTCCCCGAGGCGATATTCAATTTCTCCCGCAGGCATCCGGTCTCGAGGCAATGTTTTATGCCGGCCGGCGCACCGTTATAACCTGTTGATAAAATTCTTTTATCTTTAACAATGATAGCACCGACGGCACGACGAAGGCATGTCGCCCTTTTGGCGACAAGAAACGCAATATCCATAAAATAGGCTTCCCACGACGGGCGGTCACGCTCCGGCGTCATTTCACGCCTCCTCTTTGTTCAAATTGCGATACAACGGAAACGCTTCACAAATCTCGAAAACTTTTTTCTTCGTTGCCACAATGATTTTTTCATCCAAATGGTTTTGGAGCACATGAGCGATAAGCGTTGCAATGGTCTCCATCTCAGGTTCTTTCATGCCTCTGGTGGTCACCGCAGGGGTTCCGATCCGGATGCCGCTGGTCAGCATCGGACCCCGCGTCTCAAAAGGTATGGAATTTTTATTGACGGTAATCCCGGCGCGGCCCAAGGCATCTTCGGCATCCTTGCCGGTAATGTTCAAATTCCGCAAATCGACAATCATCATATGGTTGTCGGTGCCGTTGGAAACGAGTCGGATATCGCTGTCCATCAAATGGCCGGCAAGAACCCTTGCATTGTTTACGATATTTTTCTGATAGGCCCGAAACGATTCACTCAGGGCTTCCTTGAAAGCAACCGCTTTAGCGGCAATGACATGCATCAGCGGTCCGCCCTGGATGCCCGGGAATATTTGTTTGTTTAATTTGACGCTATAGTCGGTCCTTGCCAGAATCAAACCGCCTCGCGGCCCTCGCAGCGTTTTGTGCGTTGTGGATGTGATGACATCGGAAAACGGCACGGGAGACGGATGAAGCCCGGCCGCCACCAGGCCGGCAATGTGGGCCATGTCCACCATCAGATACGCATTTACCGATTGAGCGATCTTTGCAAAAGCTTCAAAATCGATAATACGGGGGTAAGCGCTTGCACCGGCAACAATCAGCTTCGGTCGATGTTGATTGGCCAATCGTGCCAATTCTTCATAATCGATGGTACCGGTATCCGCATTTACGCCATAATGCACAAAATGATAAAGCCTGCCTGAAAAACTGGCCGGACTTCCATGGGTAAGGTGTCCTCCGTGCGACAAATCCATGCCCAGAACCGTATCTCCGGGATCCAGCAGTGCAAAGTACACCGCCATGTTGGCTTGGGAGCCCGAATGCGGCTGAACATTGGCATACGCTGCATGAAATAGCTTTTTTACCCGGTGAATCGCCAGCTTTTCCGCAACATCGACATACTCACATCCCCCATAATAGCGTTTATCGGGGTAACCCTCGGCATACTTATTGGTAAAAACGCTTGCCTGAGCTGCCATCACTGCGGGACTGGCAATATTTTCCGACGCGATAAGCTCAAGCGTGTTGGCCTGCCGGCCGATTTCCATGGAAATGGCGCGGGCAATTTCAGGATCTGCTTTCTCGATAACGCGTATGAAGTCCAAATTTTGTTTCATTATCGGAAAAGTCCTAGGCTATTCGATCAAATTTTTCCAATCTCCGTTGATGTCGCCCGCCGTCAAAAGGAGTTTCCAACCATGCTTTCACAATTTCCATGGCAAGGGACTCGCCGATAACACGGGCTCCCATGACCAGAATATTGGCATTATTGTGTCGTCTGCTCATCATGGCGGAAAACAGGCCCTCACACAGCGCCGCCCTGACATGAGGGAATTTGTTGGCCACCATGGACATGCCGAGCCCTGTGCCGCACATGAGGATGCCTTTCTCAAACTTGCCCGCTGAAACCATGGATGCGACCTTAATCCCAAAATCGGGGTAGTCCACGGAATCTTCGCTAAAGCAACCGGCGTCCTCAACATCGACGGCCCGTTTTACAAGATATGCCTTGACCTTTTCTTTCAAAGCATATGCCGCATGATCGCTGCCGATAACGATGGATGTTCTGTCTTCGGCCATCACACCACCTTGCATCTCAAAATTAAGGCGAAAATGTCTTTAAAATTTTCAAAAAAATGCCAACGAATCGAGCATCAGAGACGTCGGGTCGAAACCATTTAAATTATTCGACATCAATGACCGTACGGCCCTTATACGTACCACAGCCGGGGCATGCATGGTGTGGAAGCCTGGCTTCTCCGCATTGCGGGCAACTGGTCAGATTAGGGGCTGAAGTTTTTTGATGAGTTCGCCGTTTATCCCGCTTTGATTTTGATTTTTTACGTTTTGGAAGTGCCATAAATAACCACCTAATTAATTGTTTTTATTTAAATACTTATCTCACATGCACCTTGACAAAAGTTGAGATTTAACTAATTGAATTGATATATATTGTCAAGATCTTTCATTACGATCTCTTATCCACGAGTTCTTTCAGCCGAAAATTGCGTCATACCTGAAGCGGCGATGTTCTCAATTGGTCGAGGTTCTACACGTATGGATGGACAATAGTTAGTGTCCATCCATAAATGAGGATTTTTGTTCGAGATCAAGGCATGCGAAAAAAATAACCACAGGCATATAGTTGATATTCCGAGGATTATTTTTTGAGCATAACGCCGAGATCGGGCAAA
>JBAUWG010000465.1:0-19652 GCA_049583675.1 Desulfobacterales bacterium
GATGAAAACCATCTTCCCTATTGTTCCTATATTTGCTGTATGGCGTCACTGAAACAAACCACCTACATCCGGGAACAATATCCCGACTCGAAAGTCTATATCTTTTATATTGATGTTCGCGCGCCGGGTCAACGCTATGAGAAGTTTTACCAAAAGATTAAAGAAGACAAAAATGTCTTTTTAATCAAAGGCAAGGTTGCCGAGGTGGCCGAAGACCCGAAAACCGGAAATATCACCGTTGTGGCAGAGAATGCCGTCACCGGAGAAAAAGTGAGACAAACGGTCGAAATGGTTGTTCTTGCCACAGGGATGCAGCCGACAACCGCAACAACCAAACTGCCGGCGGACCTGAGATATAATGCAGACGGCTTTATCATCAATGATTTTGAAAAAGGCGGGATGTTTGCGGCAGGATGCGCCAACAAACCGGCGGATGTGGTTTCCTCGAACCAGAATGCGACCGGTATGGCTCTTAAAGCGATTCAAACCCTGGTGAAGAGGTAGGAGGTTATCCATGGATAAAAAATACGGTGTATATATTTGCACAGGTTGCGGCATCGGGGATGCCCTTAATATTGAGGCGCTGAGCGACGTTCCTGAAGAAGAAGGCCTTCCGGTTAAAACGCATCCTTTTCTGTGCGGAAAGGATGGGGTTGAGCTCATCAAAAAAGATATTGCCGATAAGGGCATCAATACGATGGTGATCGCCGCCTGTTCGCGTCGCGTAAACTTCGATATATTTAAATTTGACGGCTGCATTGTAGACCGGGTGAATTTGAGGGAACAAGTGGTTTGGTCGCATCCCAGGTCGGAATTCCCGGCGTTGACCGAGGATCAGATCGATGACGGCGTCCATTTTGACCGTCTTCAAATGCTGGCCGAAGATTATCTGAAAATGGGGATGGCCAAAATTGAGAAGATCAAGCTGCCGGAACCTTACAAGGTGGAAACCTTAAGCAAAAAAATTCTGGTCATCGGCGGTGGTATTACCGGGATTTCGGCGGCCATTGATGCCGCCAAAGCCGGTTATAACGTCACCATCGTCGAAAAAGAATCCTCCCTCGGCGGATACGCGGCCAAAGTCCGAAAACAGTTGCCGGATCAAGACCCCTATGAAAATCTTGTTTTGCCGTCGGTGGAAAATAAAATCAGGGAAATTGAGAACTATGACAATATTACCGTTCGAACGAACACCCTGGTGGCCCGTCTGGCCGGCGAGCCCGGCAATTTTACCGTAACGCTGAAAAAACCCGGAGAAAAGATCGAATTTGACGTTCCGTATCCACTGCCCCAAGAGATGAAGTTTGATGAAAACGGGAAAGAGCTTGATGTTGAAGCCCAGCATAAACGGTATCTGGAATACAACGAAGGCAGGGTCGATATCTTAAAGTTCGATCCCAGCGGCGAAAAGTTCGGCGCCGTGGTTCTTGCCGCGGGCTGGCGGCCCTATAAACCCGAGAAGGATGAATTTTCCCATTTAGGATTCGGCGAATTGCCGGATGTCGTCACCAATCACCAGTTTGAAGAAATGGCGGCCAAAGGAAAAATCACCACCTCGGACGGCAGGGAAGCCAAATCCGTTGTTTTTGTCCAATCTCCGGGAAAAGGTGAAGACGATGCCGATTTCAATTATTGCGGTTCGGTGACCAGCATGGTGGCGCTCAAGCAGGCCAAATATGTGCGGGAGGATTATACCGACGGCAAGGCATACATCTTCTACCAGCATATGCGGACCCCCGGTCTTTTGGAGAATTTTTATAAAAGCATCCAGCAGGATGAGGGGATCTTTTTGACCAAAGGCGAGGTCATCGGCGTCTCCAAGAACGGCAGCGGCATGATTGTTGAAGCGGACAATACCCTGCTGGGGGAAAAAGTGAAGGTCAAGGCCGATATAGTGGTGCTCGCGACCGGTATGGTCCCGGTTACCGTGGACGACCCGGTCGTCAATATGGCGTATCGTCAGGGACCGGCGTTTCGGGACATCGATCTTTTTGAAGGCTATTGCGACTCCAATTATGTCTGTTTTCCCTATGAAACCCAGAGGACCGGCATTTATGCGGCCGGCGCCGTTCGACGCAGCATGACCATGGAAGAATCAATGGAAGATGCCACCGGCGCCGCGCTGAAAGCCATCCAGTGCATCGAGTCGGTCAACCGGGGCGTTTCCGTGCATCCGCGTTCCGGCGATATGACGTTTCCGGATTTCTTTTTCCAAAGATGCACCCAGTGCAAGCGGTGTACGCAAGAATGCCCCTTCGGTGCCATCGATGACGATGAAAAGGGAACGCCCAAACCGAATCCGGCCCGCTGCCGGCGATGCGGCACCTGTATGGGCGCCTGTCCTGAGCGAATTATCGGATTCGCCGATTACAACATCGACAGCGTCGGTTCCATGGTCAAGGCCATCGGTGTTCCTTCCGAAGATGATTATGAAGAGCCGCCGGTGCGGATCGTCGGGTTTGTATGTGAAAACGATGCCTACCCGGCTCTGGATATTGCCGGCTTGAACCGCTTGTCCTACTCGGCCGATGTTCGGTTTATTCCGGTTCGATGCTTGGGTTCGATGAACGTGATCTGGATTAAGGACGCTCTTGCCCAGGGCATGGACGGGGCATTCCTTTTGGGTTGCAAGTACGGTGACGACTACCAGTGCCACTTTGTCAAAGGGAGCGAGCTTGCGGACATCCGAATGAAAAAAATCGGTGATGCCCTCTCAAGTCTGGCTTTGGAAGATGAACGCGTGGCCCAGTTCGAAGTCGCCATTGACGACTATGACAAGCTTCCGAAAATGATTAATGATTTCGTGGAAATCGTCGAAGGACTTGGCCCGAACCCGTTTAAAGGATTTTAAGGATTGAAAATTGATGATTGGCGATTGATGATTGCATATTGATGCCACCGGGGATCAATCCATCGTCAATCGCTAATAGTCAATATAAGAGGAGGTATTCATATGACAGACAAATACCTGGTGGAGCCTGATGTAAACTTTATAAAAGAGATCATCGGGCTTGGGGGCGACACCTTGAAAAAGTGCTTTCAATGTGCAACGTGCTCGGTGGCATGCCCCATTTCTCCGGACACTAAGCCTTTTCCCCGAAAGGAAATGGTCGCTGCATCGTGGGGACTGAAAGATAAACTGGTGGGCAATCCCGACATCTGGCTGTGCCACAATTGCGGAGACTGCACGACTATGTGTCCCAGGGGCGCGGCGCCGGGGGATGTTTTGGGAGCTGTTCGCTCTTATGCCGTTACGGAATATGCCGTTCCCAAAGCCTTGGGGAAGGCCGTCAAGGATCCGAAAAAGCTACCCTTTCTGCTGGCCGTTCCGGTAGTGATTTTTCTGGCGGTGGGTCTGGTCCTTAAGCTCTTCGGTGTCAATTGGCTCAATTTTTCACCACACAGCGGGGAAATCTGGCAGGACCATTTTATTTCCAACTTCCTGGTGGATTGCATAATGGTTCCCACATTCTTTGGGGCTGTGGCCGTCTTTGCCCTGGGCGTCAAACGGTTTTTGGCGGATATACATGCCAATGCGCTTGCCGAAGGAAAGACCCAAAAAGAGAAGATCGATCCAGCCGGATTTATAAAGGCCTTGTTTCGGATTGTTCCGACAATTCTCAAACATCAAAAGTTTAATGAATGTTCTGAAAACAGCGAACGAACCACTCCACACATGATGGTGCTGCTCAGTTTTATCGGTCTTTTTGTTGTGACCACCTGTTTTTTTCTGGCGGATTGGGTTTTTCTGATTGAGGGACCGTATTCCCAGCTCAACCCTATTAAATGGCTTGGCAATGTCAGCGGCATCGCGCTGATCATCGGCGGCTTCCTGTTGATAAAAAACCGTGTTGCAAAGAAAGATCAGGTTTCTACTTACTGGGACTGGAATCTGGTCTGGTTGGTGCTTCTTTTGGGATTGACCGGCTTGCTGACCGAAACAGCCAGACTCGGGGGGATTGCCTGGCTGTCATATTTTCTGTATGCGATTCATCTTATCCTGGTATGGTGTCTGTTTGCCTACATCCCTTTTTCAAAGCTGGCCCATATGGTTTATCGAACCGTGGCCATGGCCTATAATGAGTATTCGGGCAGACAATAGTGAAGGTTGATAAAATTTACCTAATCTTTAATTCAAAATCATAACAAAAAGGGGAGACGAAAATGTCTCCCCTTTTTTTATTAGAACATCCGTGACGAGCATTAGAAAGCGGTTCGCTCAATGCCGTTTCTATTTCTTATCACCCGTCGCAGCGCTGTGCATCTTGATCTCGACTTTTTCCGTCAGTCCTTCATAGTATTTTCTCAGAATTTCAACCACTTCATCGCGACCGAAATGGTCCGGCAGCTCGCCGCCTTCTGAAAGGAGTTTTCGCAGCATGGTTCCGGAAAGCAGTACCCGGTCGGCCTTGTCATGGGGGCAGGTCCTCAGAGATGCCATGCCGTCGCACTTGAAACAGTAAAATGTCCAGTCGATCTTTAAAGGCATACAGAGCAGCGCCTTGCCCGGTTCTTTGGGTTGGGGGATTTTGTCGAAAATGGTCTGCGCCTCGAACATCCCGTAGAAATCACCCACGCCGGCATGGTCACGGCCGATGATCATGCGGGAGCATCCGTAATTCTGACGGAAGGTGGCATGCAAAAGGCCCTCTCTGGGACCGGCATAGCGCATATCCAGAGGATAACCGCCCTGAACCACGTTTTTATCCACAAAATAGTTCTTGACCAGGGCGTCGATGCATTTGACGCGGACATCAGCGGGAATATCGCCGGGTTTTAGATTTCCCACCAAGGAGTGAATATAGACACCGTCGCACACTTCCACTGCGATTTTGCAAAGATATTCATGGGATCTGTGCATGGGATTTCTAAGCTGCAGTGCTGCGATTTCGCTCCATCCTTTGCCTTCAAAAATTTTACGGGATTCTTCGGGCCTCATATAAACGCCGGCATATTTGGTGGGGAATTCGCCCTCACTGAGCACCTTGACCGGCCCGGCAAGGTTGACGGGTCTTTGATTCATCACCATCTGCACACCGGGATGATCGTCCTTGGCAATTTTCCAGAATTCTTCGGGAGTCGCGGTCCCTTCACCCATATAGACTTTTTCACACTCGAACTTTTTGTCGGCGTCGGTCATTTCATATTTTTCCGCAACCTTCATGGTTCCCATGATTTCACCGGTGTCCGGATCACAGAGGGCAATTTCATCGCCGTTGTTGATGCTACCGGCATCGGCTTTGTCCACGGAAAGCGTCACAGGGATGGGCCAGAAGGTTCCATCGGCCAGCAGGAATTTTTCACAAACACCTTTCCAGTCCGCTTTTGTCATAAAACCTGTCAGCGGGCTGAATCCGCCGATACCCATCATGATCAAATCGCCCACTTCTCGATGGGACATGGTGATCTTTTTCAGCCCTTTGGCTTTTTTCTTTTCTGCCTCAAGCTCGGCGCCTTCGAGCAGGCAGCAGGTCAAACCTTTGCCGCCATGGGGTGGAATTAGTTTTGACATTGGTTACCGTCTCCTTTCGATTTTATGTATTAAAATAAATGGCTTTTTCATCACCATCTCAATTTTCACAAAAGCGAATTATTAATAGGGATTAAGGTGTTTGTCAAGGAGAATCAGCCGGTGCGGTCAATTAGTCCGATTTTGAAACCCTGACTTTCATATGCAATGCGGGATTTTCAATTCGCTATGGCTGTGTCCGTTGCCGTCGTGCCAGGCTTTTTCATGCGCACATTCCAGACCCGGCGGCGCCAGTGTGCTTTCAGGTCCTGAATAACGCCGGGTTCGATTATTAAAGAAGCCCCACTTCCCAGTTCCACAACCCGGGTCTATTTTTAAGTGTCACATCTTTTGGAATCGGTTCCAAAAGGTGCACAAACAGTCTGTAACCGCCCTTTTCGAGGGATTTCCTTTGGGATCTTAAATCGAGCTCCCAGTTGGGATAGACCCAATAGTCGGATTCAATTTTTGTTGCCCAAGCTGCTTCGCCTTTGGGGCTCATAAAAAGCCTTTCAGTTTCCAATTGGTCGGACAGGACCCGGGAAACACACAGAGGCCAGTTGCCGTAAAGCACCATTCCCAGAGGCAAAGGGCTTTGCGTGGGGAGCAAAAAATAATCTTTTTGCCCCAGCTCGGGAGTGACAATAACGCCTTTGAAACCCATGGATGCCAGGATCTTAATCGCTGAGGCATTGGCAATATTGCAAAAGGGGCCCGCCCACAGGGTGATTTTTTTTGCATCGTTAAAAAGCGCCCGCTGCCATGGTGCGTTCAGCACGAAATATCTGGCGCCGGTATTTTGCATCGAATCGATGCGCTCTTTAAGTTCTTTTTCGTTATCCGGCCAGATCACCGGAGGGAGCCACCACCATATTCGGGACCGGAGTTTTTGGGGAAGTTGCGCCTCGGATTGTTTGGAGAGCCAGAGTCCTGTTGCATCGTTAGGTTTGATTTTACCCGGATAACGAAAAACGCGAAGATCTGAACTTTCCTCTTTGCTTTTTTCGATTATTTTAAAATGTTTCACGCCAGCAACAGACCCTGTGGATGTCAAGACAGGTGTTTGGATCAAGTCTTTTTCGAGTTCGGATATTCTGTCCATAAGATCCTTTTCCCGCCGGTCGATCAAAAACACCGGGATTTTTTCCCCGCCTTTTTTTTTCCACTGGAGTTTTAACGTAAGACGGCCGCCTTTTGGAACGTACTTTCCTACGCCGACGGTCTTGTGCCACGTTTGGTCCTCGTATCCTATGCGAAGGAGATCGCCCGGCAGCAGCATTTCTTTAGGATTTAGAAACGGTTGTTGAACGGTCCCTTTGACGGTCCCCACCAAAAGGCCGGATCCGGTTCGATGATCAAAAGCAATGGGATTTTGAGGCCTTTGAGGCAAGAAATGATAATGGGTTCCGGATCTTCCCAAGGCATAAGACAACAGATAAAGCGCCTCCTTTTTGATATTGGGATCGGTCCCGTGGTCTCTTAACATCCGGTAAGCCTTGATCGTATAAAAAACCGTGTGCGGACCTTTTTTACGGCCTTCGATCTTCCATGCGCGAATTTGAGGAATCGACAGAAGGACTTTTGCGAGTACATCCAGGCTGAGGTCTTGGCAGGAAAAGAATCTCTTATTTTGTTCTTTTTGTTGGTACACCCGGCGACAGGGCTGGACGCATCGCCCCCGGAGTCCGCTTTTCCCACCGAAATAACTGCTCCAGTAGCATCTTCCGGAAACCCCATAGCATAGTGCGCCGTGCACGAACACTTCCAGGTCCAGCCCCTTGGGACAGGCTATGGCCATGGCTTTGATTTCGTCGATATTCAGTTCCCTGGGAAGCACGATCCGGTGAACGCCGAAGCTGTTTTGAACCTGCCGGAGGGCTGCTGAAAAACTGACATTGGAAAGGGTCGAAAGGTGAAGTTCCCCTTTAAAACCGGTTTGCCCGGCGAGATGGACAAAGGCCAGGTCCTGAATGATGATGCCGTCCGGTTTCACGTGGCTGACCAGTTGTTGGAGCAGTCTTTCTGCGGTATCCAGATCATCCGGTTTCAGCAGGGCGTTCAACGCGACATGAACCCTGACCCCTTTGTCATGGGCCAGCAGTGTCAGAGGAATAAGGTCCTCTATGGTGAAATTTTCGGCGGCCATCCGCGCCGAAAATTGGCGGAGTCCGCAGTATATTTCATCGGCGCCTGCGGCAAGGGCTGCCAAAAATGCGGTCCTGTTACCCGCCGGTGCCAGGATCAAAGGGCGGGAAGGTATTTTTGTTTCGTTGTTTATCATAGGGGGTTCAGTGTTCAGGGTTCAGAAGTTATAGTTTAACCGCAACAATAATCCTTTAAAGCGGCATTATCAAGTTAAACGGTGAATAAATGCCCTTGCCCCGACGATATCTTGTGTTATATTCAAAAAGACAAAGAAACTTAAAAATCAAAAAACTCGAAAGGATATACTTATGAAACTTGCAGTCAGCGGCAAAGGGGGCGTCGGGAAAACCACCTTTTCAGCACTTTTGATACGGACGTTGAACGCGCAGGGAAAACATGTGCTGGCCATCGATGCGGATCCGGACGCCAATCTGGCGGCGGCGCTGGGCATACCGAATGCCGATCGCATTACGCCCATTTCGGAGATGAAAGAACTTATATTCGAAAGGACCGAAGCAAGGCCGGGCAGCATCGGAGGCTTTTTCAAACTCAACCCCAAAGTGGATGACCTTCCCGATGCACTGTCGGCCAAGCTGGACGGCATTAAGCTGATGCGGCTCGGCGGCGTTCAAAAAGGGGGCGGCGGATGCATCTGCCCGGAGAGCACCCTGCTGAGGGCGCTGATCACCCATATTGTCCTGGCGCGGGATGAAGTGGTGGTGATGGACATGGAGGCCGGAATCGAACACTTGGGAAGAGCCACCGCTTCGGCGGTGGATCGGTTGATCGTGGTGGTGGAGCCAGGCCGGAGAAGCATGGATACCGCCGGCCATATTCGAAAGCTTGCTTTGGAAATCGGACTCAAAAACATCGTCCTTGTGGGCAACAAAATCCGCAACCCAAAAGACGAGCTCTTTTTAAAAGAAAATCTGAACGATTTCGAGTTTCTCGGCTTTATCCCTTATGATGAAGCATTGATAGAAGCGGATCTGAACGGTATCTCGCCGTTTGATGCAGATTCGATTGCAAAAGAAAATGTTAACGCGATGATTGCCGGGCTCTAATGAATGGACATGAATGAGCGGTTCAACACGATTTTTCCATAAAACCAAAAAAAGAAAGGGCGGATACAGCCGGAAGCACCGGCTTCCCAAAATCAGGCCCGGGGCCGACGCAGGGCTTAAACGGATTTTTGCGGGTATCGGCGTCCCTGATGAGATGCCATTTAAACCCGACCCTTTTCAGATCCAGGCATTGTCGGCAGTTAAACGCTCGGACTGCATGGTGACGGCGCCCACCGGATCCGGCAAAACCTGGATCGCCGAGCAAGCCATTGCCAGGATTCTTAAAAAGGGGGGTAAATCGTGGTATGCCTCCCCCCTAAAAGCATTGAGCAATACAAAGTACAGTGAATTTTCACAGCTATTCGGGCCGGAAAGCGTCGGCATTTTAACCGGCGACCGAAAAGAAAAGCCCGATGCACCCGTTATTGTGGGGACCGCTGAAATTCTTCGGAATCAACTTTACGACGCCATGCATCAAGGCGTGACCCTCCTGACCGATTTTGTTGTTCTGGACGAAGCGCATTTTTTGGGCGATGAGGATAGAGGGGTGGTGTGGGAAGAGATCATGATATATCTTCCCTCAAGGATACCCCTTCTTTTACTCTCGGCTACCATCGGGAATGCAAAGGACATTGCCAAGTGGCTTTCGTCCAATCGTTTAAAGGAATGCATCGTTGTTGAAGAAACCAAACGGCCCGTTCCGTTGCATCCCGTTTTTTTCCATCCCTCGGGAACCCTTTTCCCGCTGCTTTCCCGAGGAAGTCCAAAACAGGGCAGATTATCCAAAAAGGTGGCTTCTTATGTGAATGACAGCCGGCCGCTCTTTCTTTCGCCGCCGCATAAATTGCCGCCTTTCGGAGATATTTTAGGTGTGCTCAATAAATATCGGCTTCTCCCGGCGATATTTTTCCTCAAATCCAGAGCCGATTGTGACAATGCCCTTGATCTATGCGATGAGAACTTCGGAAATAATTTGACGAGAAAGGATCAACGGCGTCGAAGAATCGAAGAACTTGTGGCCCATAATGCCCACATTGCCCGCCACCGGCAAATGTGGCACCTTGAACAATTGGCTGTCGGCGCCCATCACAGCGGCCAGCTTCCGGCATGGAAGCTGGTGCTGGAAACCATGATGACCGAAGGACTTTTAGATGCGGTTTTTGCCACGTCGACCGTTGCCGCCGGTGTAAATTTTCCGGCCAGAACCATCGTTTTATTGAACTCCGACAGGTTCAACGGCAGGGAGTTTATGCCGCTTTCTCCGACCGAGTTCCATCAGATGACCGGCCGGGCCGGCCGACGGGGAATGGACCATATTGGATTTGCAGTGGCGATTCCCGGCAAATTCATGGACATTCGGCTGACGGCAAAGCTGATGTCGTCCTCGCCGTCGGATGTATCCAGCCAGATCAAAATAAACTTTTCCATGGTCCTTAATCTCCTTTTATCTCATACCCCGGATCAAATCGAAGATCTTTTGAGTAAATCCTTTGCAGCCCATCAGATGGTTCAGGCGAAAAAAAAACAAAGGCTGCAGCCATCCGGGAAAAATGATCCCCGACAGCTCTGGCAAGATTTTGTGCGCCATCTCGATTTTTTAAAGGAAACCGGTTATGCCGAAAAAAGCGGCCGGCTCACCGCCGACGGCATATGGGCCTCTCAACTTCGAGTGGATCATCCGCTGATGATTGCCGAAGGCTTTCAGAGAGGGGTTTTTCCGAAAAATGATCCGGCGCTCCTTGCCGCTGTCATGACGATGTTTGTCAACGAACGCGAATCCGATGAGAAAATAGACAAGGAATTTACCCCTAAGGCGCTGACCCGCAGCTTTTTCACCGTTGAAAAGGGACTGGCATCTTTTTCAGCCCGGATGGCCCAAAAAGGTTTTGAAACCCGGCCGCTGATGTTGTTTCCGGCGGCGATGATCTTCGCCTGGGCGTCCGGTCTGCCTTGGGAAAAGGTGCTGAACATTGGGAAAATGGAAGAAGGTGACCTGTGCATGCTGATTCTCAGGACGGCGGACAACCTGAGACATATCATAACCCTAAAAGATATTTTTCCGGAAGCCGCCTCGGCCGCCGATACGGCAATAGAACTTATTATGAGATATCCTGTGGTGATGGATTATGACATTTGACAAATTCGAAAAAAGAACAAAAATATAACGTTTTATTCCCCGAACTTTGATTTCGGGTATTTTATGTGTAAAAATCAACGCTTTCCATGACCAACCTTCCAATATCTCATTCGGATGTCAGAAAAATGCCTTCTTGACAATACAATGGGTATCCGTTATTTTTTAATATTATGGGCTGTTGCATCGTGACGGCTGTTTGATATCCGCCCCCGGTACCCATTGTGATGCTTCATGGTAAGGCTCACAACTGTAAATGTTTTCTGACTCCGATCTCCAAAAGCGAATTTTTATCACTTCACGCTCTTCACGCTCATTTTACTTACGGGTCGGTAAGGAGGTAATATGAAAGCACATAGTATCCTGCGCCGGGCGATCGCGTTGATGATCCTCATTCTCCTGTCTCAACCCTTCACCTTATCGGCCAGGGCAGCGCAGGGGGATTACTCGCAGGATCAGTTGAGCCAGATGCTGGCTCCGATTGCGCTCTATCCCGACGATCTGCTTTCCCAGGTGCTGATGGCTTCCACCTATCCTCTGGAGGTGGTGGAGGCCGATCGCTGGGTCAGGAAAAATCCACTGCTGACCGGCGCCAATCTCGACGAGTCCCTGAAAGACCAGGACTGGGACGCCAGCATCAAAGCCCTCTGCCACGTCCCTACCGTGCTGGCCCTCATGAGCGAGCGGCTGGACGAGACCACCAACCTGGGGAACGCCTTTCTGGCCCAGGAATCGGAGGTGATGCGCGTCATCCAGGATCTTCGCCATAGCGCGTATCAGGAGGGTAACCTCAGTTCCAATGAGAAGCAGAAGGTTATTTTCAAGTCCGACGGCACCATCGTCATCGAACCGGCCGACCCGCAGATTGTTTATGTGCCTTACTACGATACCAGCTACGTCTATGGTCCCTGGTTGTACCCGGCGTATCCGCCCTGGTACTGGGGACCGCCCGGGGTGGTGGGGACCGGGATCTTCTTTTGGCCCGACTTTTACGTCGGTTTCAGCTTCGGCTTCGGATACTGGTGTCACTTTGACTGGCCGAGGCGGACCATCATCATCAACGTCCACCGGCGACCCAGATTTTTCCGGCATGACTACAACTGGGCTTCTCACCGGGGAGCTTGGCACCATGAGCCCCTTCATCGTCGAGGAGTCGCGTATCGCAACCGGATTACCGCCGAGAGATTCGGACAGCACCCCAAAAGCAACCGGGTTTTCGACCGCAGACCACCGAAGTCTTATCAGCAGAAGGGGGTAAACCGGCTGAGCAGGGAGAGGCGCGGCAGCATTTCCGTCCGGGGACCGGCAACCACCCATCCGGCTCCTGTTGCCAAACCGGGCGTTCGCCAACGGACACCGGCGGGGAGGGAGCGCGTGACCCCCTTTCCGGAGCGGCGCGCGGAAGAAGCCTGGCGGAAAGAGCAGCACGGAAGGCAGGAGCACACGACGGCTTTCAGCGGTGTCGGCAACGGCCGGGAGGAAGGGAGATCGAGCATCCGCGGCGGCGCCAGCCGCGGTGACATGCGCTGGCACGGGCAGAACGAGAATCGAGGATCTCCATCTTCCGCTCAACAGCATGGGGGACGGGGCGGCGGCGGGCACGGTTCCCGCCGTTAAAGGGAAACGACCCATAACATGACTCTAAAAACAAAAGATCAAAGGCATTAATCCGAGGAGGAGTTCATGTTCGATATTTGTAAGAAGTTGCTTTGGACAGGGATCCTGGTCGTGATGGCGGTCCTGCTTTTATTACCGGCGCCGGTACCGGCGGCCGCCCAGACACCAGCGCAGACCACCTTCGTTTCCCCGGACAAAGCGGTGCAGTCTCTGGTGACGGATGTGCGGGAAGATAACGACAGGGGACTCGCTGCCATCTTCGGACCGGGCTCAGAAGACCTGATCTCCTCCGGTGACAAAGTCGCCGATCGCAATGGCCGGAAGCGGTTCCTCAAGGCTTACGCCGAAAAGAACTTTTTGGTACGACACGATAAGAACCTGGCGGTGCTGCATATCGGAAAGTCGGATTATGCCTTCCCGATTCCCGTCGTACTCAGGGACGGGCGCTGGATTTTCGACACCCGGGCCGGCAGAGAGGAGATCCTCAACCGGCGTATCGGCCGCAACGAACTGCGTACCATCAAAGTGCTTCGCGAATATGGCGACGCGCAGCGCGATTATGCCGATCGTCTCCAACAGAAAGGTGACACGGCTCAGTTCGCACGGCGGCTGATCAGTACCAAAGGGACCCATGACGGTCTTTACTGGCCGGCCGGGAAAGGTGAGAAGGAGAGTCCTTTCGGCCCGCTGATCGCCCGGGCCGGCGAAGCCGGCTATTCCGACAGGCCTATCGGCAAGGGGGCCGAACCCTTCAACGGCTATTACTTCAAGATTCTCACCGCCCAGGGTCCGCACGCGACCGGCGGTGCCTTTAATTATCTGGTCAACGGAAAACTGATTTTGGGATTCGGGTTGGTGGCGTATCCGGCCCGGTACGGCTCGACAGGTGTCAAGACATTTATCGTCAATCAGGAAGGAGTGGTTTATGAAAAGGATCTCGGCGAGAAAACCATCGCAGCGGCGACCATGACCGCCTACGACCCGGATGACACCTGGACGCCATGCAAGGAGCCCCCGGAATAATAAAAGTCGTTCGTAAAGCCGGCGCCGACAAAATGAAAGAGGTCTTAAAAATTCATGAACAACACACGAAACGACGAAAAATTGATGACGCAAGGATACCGGAAAGCCAAAGATTTACTGGGAGAATGCAGCCGTCCCGAGGGTTTTCTGGCCAGCCCCACAGACGACCAGAACTACCGGCGCATCTGGGGGAGAGACAGCGTCATTATCGGTCTTGCCGCCCTTATGACCGAAGATAAGGAGCTTCATGACACCTTCAAACGCAGCCTCGAAACCCTGGCCCGCCACCAGGGACCCCATGGCGAGATCCCCAGCAACGTCGATCCAAAGAGCGAACGGGTGAGCTACGGGGGTATGACCGGGCGGGTGGATGCGGACCTATGGTTCGTCATCGGCTGCGGAGAATACTGGAAGGCCAGCGAAGACGATGAGTTTATCAAAAAGATGCTGCCGGTCATCGAAAAAGTGCGGTTCCTTCTCGGCGCCTGGGAGTTCAACCACCGGGGACTGCTTTACGTTCCGGCCACCGGAGACTGGGCCGACGAGTACCTGCACAACGGCTACGTGCTTTACGATCAGCTCCTCTACCTTCAGGCGCTTCGTACCATAGGAGAAATCCGCACTCACTTGAACCATAGCCGTGACCATCGGCTCGACGAACAAAAAAGCCGGCTAAAGCACCTGATCCGGGACAACTACTGGTTCACCGAGGATGCCGATGTACCGGATGACGTCTACCACGAAATTATCTACCAGAAAGGAAAACAGATTGCCACCCGCAATAAGAACCGTTACTGGATGTCCTTTTTCTCGCCCCACGGCTACGGCTACCGGTTTGACGCCCTGGCCAACATTTTGGCCTCTCTTTTGGGGGTGGCGGACGATCAACGCCGAAGGCTCGTGGACCGGTACATCGAACAGGAACTGGTGGACGCGGATCTCAAATTGGTCCCGGCTTTTCATCCGGTGATCACTCCCGTGGACAAAGACTGGGAAGAGCTTCATATCATTTTTTCCTACCAGTTCAAAAACCGGCCCTATGAATATCACAACGGCGGGCTCTGGCCCATGATCACCGGCTTTTATGTGGCCGACCTGTGCCGGCGAGGTCTGCTGGATGGGGCCCGGGAATATCAGATCGGAATCCATCGGGCCAACCGCATGGAGATGGAAGGGCAGGCTTGGGGTTTTCCCGAGTATGTCCATGGCAAAGAATATACCCCGGGCGGCACCCGGCATCAGGGCTGGAGCGCGGCCGCCGCCATCATCGGCCATTTTGCGCTGAAGGGAAAGGAGATATTTCGCATCCATGGATGATCCCACCGAAATTCTTTTGTGCAGCGACCTGGACCGGACCATTCTTCCCAACGGCGAGGCCCCCGAATCGCCGGTTGCCCGGGCGGTGCTGCGACGGATCGCCCGTCGTGCGGAGATTCGCCTGGTATATGTCAGCGGTCGGAATCGTAAGCTTATCCAGGACGCCATCGAGAACTATCGCCTGCCCCTTCCCGATTTTGCCATCGGCGATGTGGGCACGACGATTTACGACCTGAAAAAGGGGAGCTGGAACGAGTGGACAGCCTGGAACGAGGAGATTTCTAAAGACTGGCCCGAAGGCGGCCGGGATGAGCTGGCCGGAAAGCTGTCGGACATGGCCCGGCTGCGCCTGCAGGAACCCGAGAAGCAGAACCGTTTCAAGCTGAGCTACTATACCGACGCCGATATCGACCCGGCGCGGCTCGTCCAAAGGATCCGGGAAAGGCTCGAGGGTCGCGCTGTTCGGGTGAACGTCATCTGGAGCGTGGACGAACAGCGCGATGTCGGTCTGATCGACGTTTTGCCGGAGCGGGCCAACAAGGTCCATGCGGTCAAGTTTCTGGCCGAAAACGAGGGAGTGTCTAAAAAGCATGTGGTCTACGCCGGAGACAGCGGCAACGACCTGGCGGTGATGGTCAGCGATATTCAGTCGATTCTGGTTCGAAACGCCGCGGAAGGGGTCCGGCGCGAAGCCCGGGAAGCGGTGCGAAAAAGCGGGATAGAAGAGACGCTCTACGAGGCAAAGGGAGGCTTTCTGGGAATGAACGGCAACTACACCGCCGGGGTTCTGGAGGGTCTGGCGCATTTTCTGCCCGTTACCCGTGAGTGGATCGAAAAAGCACTTGTCGAGTCCGAATCCGGCACTTCCCCTATTTCCCGGTGAATTCCATCGCCATACCTGGTTCTGCGGATATCGGCTATTTCACCCGATCTGGGAAAATACCTTCTTGACAACATGAAACGGCATCGGATAATATTTTAAATATCACTTATTAGCTCATCACTTGCTGCAGCATGTTAGTTGCTTGATATCCTTTTCTGCTTCATAATGCATGCTTCATGCTACGGCACTCAACTTTAAATTTTCCGAATTCTAAGTCTTAAAAACATTTTTTTATCAATTATTTATCATTTGATTTTTATCTGCTTATGCAGAGCCTTTCCAGAGATCTAATCCCGGTGACAGTATGGAAAGAATATAGCAATCTGTCATTGATAGGTCTTTAACAGGTTTTCTTATTATTTTTGAATTGAGATTTAAGAAAAGAGGAGGAGAACTCAATGAACAAATGTTTCGTATTTAGCGTCGTTGCCGTTAGCTTGACAGTTGCTGTGTTTTGGACAAATGTGGCTCATGGGAAAAACTATGACAAAGGAAAGGATCTCTATGAAAAAAAATGCGTGATCTGTCACGGCGCTGACGGCAAGGGAGATGGACCGGCAGCTGCCGCTTTAAGCAAAGCTCCGGCTAATTTTAACAAACCCAAGTTTTGGCAAGGTGATTTCGTCAAAAAGATAACCGATACGGTCCGTAAAGGGCATCCCCCGATGCCTGCCTTTGAACTGAGCCCGGATGAAATCAAATCCATCATCGGTTATATGGAACATGCCTTCAAAAAATAACCGCGCAAAAATATACCGGCTCGATCGCGCAGTAAGGTCACCTCATGATTTGAAGGTTTTTTTTCGCTCATAAACAAAAAACAAGAATCCTGCAAAACCTAAACCCAACGTTCAAGTCGACCCGGCAACCTTGATAATAGCATTCCATTTGGGTTTTCCCAGCACACCGCATCAAAATTTAGAGAAAGGAGGCAGAACAGATGCAGCCCCATTGTTTTCTAAAATGGCTTTTTGCACTGGTGGCCGTCGTAGTGATGGTGGGTTTGGCTGCCAATAACGCCCGTGCATTACCCAGCTTCGCCCGCCAGACCGGCATGTCGTGCAGTGTCTGCCACACGGTTTGGCCGGAGCTAACCCCCTTCGGACGCGCATTTAAACTCGGAGGATACACGTTTAGTAAAGCCAGCGAGTCGGCACCTTACAAACCGCCAATCGCCGCCATGTTCCAGGCATCTGCAACTTTTTTGCAGAAAAACAGCGGCATCCTCACAAATGGCGTGGCGCCTTTTGACGATGCTATGGATTCGACAACCGATAAAATCGACATTCCTCAGCAAGCCTCAATTTTCTATGGCGGCCGAATAGTGGATTACTTTGGGGCATTTTCGCAACTCACCTACGACGGAACCGCAAACGATATTGCTTTGGACTTAACCGACATACGATATGCGCGGACCACTTCTTTAGGTGGCAATCTAATCTATGGCTTTACAATCAACAATAGCCCGACCGTCGAAGACGTTTGGAACACAACGCCGACATGGGGATTTCCTTATGCTTCTTCGGCGGTTGCACCGACGCCCGCTGCAGACGCACTCATCGATGGCGGATTGGATGCGCAGGTGGGCGGCATTGGACTCTATGCCTTTTGGCACAATTGGATATACGCCGCTGCCACTGTATATCGTACCACCGCCGACGGAATTGCCCGTCCCTTGGGTGCCGGAACCACGGTTACCACGGAAACCGACGCGGCCGTGCCTTACTGGCGGGTTGCCTTTCAGCATGACTGGGGCGGCAACTCCGCAGAAGTGGGCACCTATGGCCTTTATGCGGACGTCTATCCGTCCGGCATGAACCAAGGAGCCACCAACAGTTTTACCGATGTCGGCGTGGATGCCCAGTATCAGTACATCGCATCCCCTCATGTTTTCTCAATCCGGGGGACCTGGATCCATGAAAAACAGGACTGGGATGCGAGTTACAACCTGGGTCTCACGGCCAATCGGAATTCAAACCTGGATGTTTACAAAGCAAACATCAATTATTTTTACCGGAGCAGCTACGGAACTTTCGGGGGGTCTGTGGGATATTTTTACACCGACGGCGATACGGATACGCTGCTGTACGCCGCCGGTCCGGTTGACGGCAGCCGAAACGGCTCTCCGGACAGCAATGGATTTATTGTGCAAGCTGACTATATCTTCAAGGAAAAATACAAACTGGCATTGCAGTACACCATTTATGACAAATTCAACGGATCGGATTCGAATTACGATGGATTCGGACGGGATGCTTCCGACAACAATACATTTTATGCGTTGCTCTGGTTGATGTTCTAATCATTTTGGCAAGTCGCATACGGCGTAGTCGACCTTCTGGACTTTTATAGGCCGGCTGCCGAACGGCCGGTGGTTGAGGAGGTTCATAATGTTCAATTTTGTTTACAAGTTTCTTGCCAGCCTTGGGTACACCCATCCGATCCATCCTACCGAAGTCCATATGCCCATCGGGCTGGTGGTGGGTTCCTTTATCTTTGCGTTCGTTGCTGTTATTTTCAAACGCCCCCAACTAAGGGAAGCCGTCAAGTATTGTATTATTTTGGCGTTTATTTGGGTATTTCCAACGATGCTGTTCGGATACATGGACTGGCAGCATTTTTACGCAGGCGCCTGGCTGTTTCCCATCAAGGTCAAAATCCCCCTGGCTTTCACCCTGCTCGTACTGCTCGGGATCGCGATCATTGTCCGCCGTAAAAAAGGGGCCGGCTCCATACCGGCACTGATACTTTATACGCTTTGCTTTATGGTGGTTGTTGTTTTAGGCTACTTCGGCGGCCAGTTGACCTACGGAACCAGGGCTGCATCTATATCGCCTGAATTTAAAACCGGAGAGAAATTATTTAAAGCCAACTGCAGTGCCTGCCATCCCAACGGTAAAAACGCCATTCTACCCAATTTCCCCATTGTGGGCTCCGACAAACTGGCCAGTTTTGATACGTTTTCGACATTTGTGCGGAATCCCAAGTTACCGAGCGGAAAATCCGGACCGATGCCGAAGATCATGCCTTCCAAGCTTACGGATAAACAACTAAAGGAAATTTACGAATATCTTGTCAATGAATTGGCAAAGGGATCTAAATAATTTAATTGTTCCACTTTAAGCCGGCCCCTCCGGCGGTCGAATTTTTACCACCCGTTAAAACCTGCGGCAAACCCATAAGCGGCTAAAGACTCACGCTTCCGTTTTTAAACATGTTTTAGGCATTATCATCGATCAGGGTCGATTCGGTCGTTCAATATGAGAAGGATTTCTGGAATGAAAAGGAGGAAAAAATGAGACAAATAGTATTGGGAAGCATCTTTTTAGTCGTTTTGTCAATCCTTTTTCTCGCATTTTTTTCCGGCAAAGCCAATGCGATTCCGGCATTTGCAAGAAAGTACAAAACCTCCTGCGTGTTATGCCATGCCCCGTTTCCCCGGTTGACCGCCATGGGGGAGGCATTTAGACTAAACGGGTATAAACTGCCGCAGGCGGATGAAATTTATGTAAAAGAGCAGCCGGTTTCCATGGGCGCCGAGGCTTACAAGAAAGTATTTCCCGAAGCGATCTGGCCGTCCACCATCCCGGGCATGCCGCCGCTTTCCATTCGCGCCGTTGGGGATGTGAATTACCACCCATATGGTCCGCAAACAAATCGCAGCGATTTTAATTTCCCGGCAGAAGTGTCGCTTCTCGGCGCAGGCGCATTTGGTGAAGATTTTGCCTTTTTTGCACAGCTATCATTTGAAAAGGAAGAAGATGATTCAACCACGACCACGGCGCTGGCATGGCTGATGTGGCAGGATCTCGTCTCGGGGCTTGTCGGGCAACATCATCTCAACCTCAAAGCAGGCAACGTGGGCAGACAAACCATTGCTGTGCCGAATGCGCGTAATGAAAACAGTTTTACGATACAAGACTACCTCTATGTCACCGAACTTGATTTTGACAACGAACC
>JBAUWG010000466.1:0-3209 GCA_049583675.1 Desulfobacterales bacterium
GATCACAGGGTGCTGGACGGATCCGATGCCATTCGATTTCTGAAGTCGATTGTCAATGCCCTCGAAGACCCCGAGGAGTTGTTGATGACAATGATCTGACATTTAAAGTGATCTAAAGTGATCTAAAGTTTGAAGTGATCTAAAATTTTATTTTTGATCAATTGAGGTCTGATTGGGGGTCGATCAATTATGGTAATGGGAGAATTGGTTCAAGAGACCGATGTACTGGTTATCGGGGGCGGACCCGGTGGTTATACCGCAGCTTTCAGGGCCGCAGACCTGGGATTTGACGTCACCCTTGTCGAAATGGAAATGAAACCCGGCGGCGAATGTCTGTTCCAGGGATGTATCCCTTCCAAGGCACTCCTCTTCCTTGCAGAACTTATCCATGACGCCGAACGTACCGGACCCATGGGCGTCACCTTTGACGTCCCTCGGATCGAGATCGATAAAGTGCGCACATGGAAGGAAAAAGTCATTGACCGATTGGCCAACGGCCTCGTCACACTGGGAGACAAGCGCGGGGTCCAAGTGGTGAAAGGAGAGGCGGTTTTCGAAGGGTCCGATACGATACGCCTGCATGATTCGGAGGTCGGCCGAATCAAATTCCGCCACGCCATCCTGGCCACAGGTTCTGTCCCAAGATCTCTACCGGGGATGGCCTTCAAACCCAACGGTCGCATCATGAATTCCGCCGGCGCCCTGGCGCTCAAAGATATCCCCGAGTCCCTTCTCATCATCGGCGGCGGCTACATCGGACTGGAGCTGGGGACCGTTTATGCAGCCCTGGGTAGCAAAATCACCCTTGTTGAAATGGAAAACAGGCTTTTGTCAGCGGTTGATCCGGATTTGGTGATGCCGCTGAACCGAAGACTTAATGAAATTTTTAAAGCCATCCATGTATCGACCCGGGTTCTTTCCCTGAATGAACTGGAAGATCGGGTGGAAGCTGTTTTTGAAGGCGATGTGGATGAGACCGAACAGATCTTTGACCGGGTGCTCGTCGCCGTCGGCCGGCAACCCAACTCTAAAGGATTGGCGCTTGACACAACGGATGTGACTGTGGACGCCAACGGGTTTGTCATCGTTGATGAGCAGCAGCGCACCTCCGATGAACGGATTTTTGCTATCGGTGATGTCATTGGTGAGCCGATGCTGGCGCACAAGGCCTCGCACCAGGGAAAGGTGGCGGCAGAAGTCATTGCAGGGAAACCTTCCGCCTTTGATGTGCGCGTCATCCCCGCCATTATCTACACCGATCCTCAAATCGCCTGGTGCGGCCTGACCGAAGAGCAGGCCCGCAAACAGCATCGATCCATACGGGTGGAACACTACCCGTGGAAATTATCCGGTCGAGCGACCACCATGGGTGCTACGGATGGTCTGACCAAAATTATTACCGATACTGAAACACTGCGCGTGCTGGGCATGGGCATCGTAGGACGCGATGCGGAAGGGTTGATTTCCGAAGGCGCCCTTGCCATTGAAATGGGCGCTCAGTTGGAGGATTTGGCCTTGACGGTTCATCCTCACCCGACGCTGTCCGAAACCTTGGCAGAGACTGCTGAAATTTATCTGGGCCTTGCCACACACATCCTGCCCGAACAGCACGGAGAACCTTCAACGTCTAAATCACAGAGATAGCGCTATATTCAAAAATTAATTTCTTCAATCAAACGGATCGTTTCAGATGTTAAAAGGGGGGATAAAAAATGGAGAACACGGCGAGTCAAATATTGCCTACGGTAGAGCAGGTTGAAGAGATCATGAAAGACTGGGGGAAGTTTTCGGTTGATGAGTTTGCAAGCCGTTTTCAACTGGGAAAAGATGTTATTGAGGCGACGGTGGCGTATCTTAGAAAATTGAAACGAATATCCGATGAGAATTCCATTTCCGTCATAGCATGTTATCGCAGCGACAAGCTGGAATCCATAGTCAGATGCGCCGGTTCGAAACACGGCTATATCGGATAACATATAAGAATATGCATGACCATCCCCACCGTCGTCTGGAATTCACTGTCTTTGCACTGGTATCCGCTTCGTTTGCCAACATTTACATCACTCAACCCATACTGCCGGCGCTGCAAAAAGAGTTTTCGACGGATATGGTGGTGGTTTCCTTCACGGTTTCCGCCGTTATCTTCGGCATCGCCATATCCAATTTACCCTTCGGCTTTTTGGCCGATAGACTGCCGATCCATCCGATTATTTTTGCCGGCGGTGTTTTGGTGGCTGTCGGTGGTTTGGTCTGTGCGGTATCGAATAATCTTTGGATGCTCATCGGTGCACGTTTTCTCCAGGGCATCTTCATTCCGGCCCTGACCACCTGCCTTGCGGCCTATTTGGCAAAAACACTTCCGATGGCGCGATTGAATGTCGTCATGGGGTCTTATGTTTCCGCAACCGTGCTCGGTGGGTTGGCCGGTCGCTTACTTGGTGGCTGGATTCAACCCTCATTCAACTGGCGCTATGCGTTTATAACCGCTTCCGTGCTTGTTCTCATCGCGACCTTCACTGCCTTCCGCGGCCTGCCGAGAGCTTTTGTCGATGCCGGACAACAGCGTCATCCAATCGGATTTTTGGTCTTAATGAAGCGCTGGGAATTATTGCGAATTTATTTTTGCGCCGCCGGCAGTTTTGCTGTTTTCTCGTCCATTTTCAACTACTTGCCGTTTCGTCTGGAATCACCTCCTTTTAATTTCTCTACTGAAATGACAACATCGCTTTATGTCGTTTATGTGGTGGGCATCTTTATGGGACCGATATCCGGTCAACTTTGCAACCGCATCGGCTGCGGCAATATTTTAATCGGGGGATCCGTCCTCTTGGGAATTTCACTGGCGCTGGTCATGCGCCCTTCGGTTCTTGCGGTTGTGGCCGGGCTTATCGGTGTTTGTGCCGGTTTTTTCACGATCCATGCTGCGGCCATCGGTTGCCTTAACCGCAAGCTTTTCAGCGGGCAAGGCCGGGCGAACGCACTCTATGTGCTCTTTTACTACATGGGAGGATGGCTCGGCATCACGGGCACCGGATTTGCATTCAAACACAGCGGCTGGAATGCCGTGATCTATATTTGCGCGGTCGTTTTGCTCATCCCGTTGGGCGCCGGTTTTGGGGAACGTAAAAATGGCAGGGTTAAATATCCGACTTGGAAATAATTGGGACATGTATGATGTCAGCCTTTTGTCAAACTGAGCGGCATAGCAG
>JBAUWG010000467.1:0-1735 GCA_049583675.1 Desulfobacterales bacterium
GTGATAAACGTTTTAAAGGATTCTTTTGAACGTTTGGCAAATTGATAGATATCGTCCCCGAATTTCGGCAAGGATTTAAGAAAATCTCCAACTTCCTTTTTAAAATCCTGCAAATATTTTGATGAAAATGTACGACTCAATAAAGAAGAAATGGCACCCACATTGTGGGCGATGGACATATCATTGTCGTTGAGAATGACGAGGATATTTTTATTGATGTCTCCCGCCTGATTTAGCCCTTCGTAAGCCAGTCCCGCGGTCATGGAGCCGTCACCGATGACGACGATAACCTTTGAATTATCATTTTTTAAACGTTTGGCACATGCAATTCCAAGGCCGGCAGATATGGAGGTACTGCTGTGACCGGTTGAAAACGCATCAAAAGGGCTTTCACTCATGCGTGTGAACCCGCATATGCCGTTATACTGTCGCAGGGTGTGAAATTGTTCCCTTCTTCCGGTGAGCAGTTTGTGCGCATAAGACTGATGACCGACATCCCAGATAATTTTATCTTTGGGAGCGTTAAAAACATAATGGATGGCGATGGCCAACTCAACAGCCCCCAGACTCGGTGCAAGGTGGCCCCCGTTTTTGGATACCACGTCGATAATCACTTCCCGCAATTCCGAAGCGAGAACAGGAAGATCCTTTCTGGAGATTTTTTTCAAATCCTTTGGGGAATTAATTGTTTCAAGAAAACCCAAGGTAATTTAGCTCCTTATTTCTTTCTATCAATAATATAATTTGCTATGGCCCTTAGAGAATGCGCTTTGGTATCAAAGTTTTCGAGCGCTTTCAAGGCATTACTGACCAGTTTTTTTGCAAATTGCTTTGATTGATCCATTCCCAAAACCGAAGGGTAGGTGCTTTTCAGGCGTATCTGGTCTGATCCAACATGTTTTCCCATAATCACGGGATCACCTTCAATGTTGAGTATGTCATCGGTAACCTGAAATGCAAGACCGATATTTTTTGCATAGATTTTTAGTTGTTGCATCTGAAAAGCGGTTCCTTTTCCTAAAATGGCCCCGGTGGTGACAGAGGCTTCAATCAACGCCCCGGTCTTCAAAGCGTGCATCTTCTCAAGCTCTTTCAAAGAGAGCGATTCTCCCTCGGCCGCGATATCCTGCATCTGTCCCTCAATCATCCCCTGATATCCTGCCGCCCCAGCCAGGGTATGAACCACATGGATTAAATCCATGGCTTGACCTTCTTCACTTGAATCCATTGAAGAGAGAACCTCGAAAGCCATCGTGAGCAGGGCATCACCTGCAAGAATCGCGGTGGCTTCATCAAAGATCGCATGACATGTCGGTTGCCCTCTTCGCAATTCATCGTCGTCCATTGCCGGGAGATCATCATGGATCAGAGAATAGGTATGTATCATCTCGATGGCGCAGGCAGCCCGAATAGCATCTTGGCTGTTACCGCCCACGGTTTCAGCAGCGGCTAAACAGAGTATCGGTCGCAACCGTTTCCCGCCTGCCATCAGTGAATGCTTCATGGCCTTTACAAGCTTACGCGACGTATGAACAAACAGTGAATCCAGCGCCGCATTGATCTGTCGCCTTTTAGAAGAAAGGTAGGCATTCAGGTCAAAACTATTCATCATCAGGCTCGGGATCGGAAAAAAACGGTTTCTCAATCACATGACCGTTTTGATCTTTTAATAAGATGCTAATTTTCTTTTCTGTTTCATCCAGCTTGTCGGAACAGAATTTGGCCAATTGAACGC
>JBAUWG010000468.1:0-4210 GCA_049583675.1 Desulfobacterales bacterium
AATACGAGGCAGGTTTCCTCGGGCTTGCCACATCCTTTTCCCAATAAACCGAGCTCACGGCGGCAGATGCACGGCGCCACCACATATTTGTGGACATGCCTCACCATTTCCTCGGCATTTTCATAGGTCATCACTTTTAATGCAGCGGATAAGCTTTTATTGACAGGGATGGTCCGCAATTGAGGCTGTTTCCATGCCTGGTCAAAAAGATATGGCATGTATTCGCCCATGTCCTTTGCCAGACCTTCGTCCAAATCATTGACATGAAACTCCCAAATGCCGATGACATATTGACAGGCCATGTACTTGGGTTGACCGCTTTTAGACTCGATCCAGTAAATCAGTCCTTTCTGGGCCATGGCTTCCAATTGCCGGGAAGCCTGCTGCACGGATATTTTAGCGCGCCTTGCCACAACCCTGCTTTGTTCAGGAATCAAGGTCAAATGCGGTGCTAACTCGGCCTCTTCCGGTGTAAACAGTCTTTTTAGAATGCGGATTTCCACTCCGGTATCCGTCGAAGGAAATCCGCCGGGCAGGTTATCCAGATGTTTTGCAAGCTTTTGATAAATTTCTTCAGGCATAGGGACCCTTCCGTGAATCTTATACCATGATTATCATATCTATTCAGCTATTTATTGAATATGAGTTTAACGCATTGTTTAACAATCATTCATTCCATTAGATCTCGATTGAAAGTCGCAATTTGCAACCCCCAATTCTTGAATTCAGCCTGTTGAGCTCAAACCGGACTTGTCACAACGTAATATACTTGTCCGCCGTTGGAGGATCCCACTATCAGGGCCCTGTTGTATTTAAAACCCATTCAACCGGAGTTAATCCTGCTTGTCCAGTTAAATCTTCTTTTCTTTATTTAGCCGGGGGCGAAAAAGCAAAAACCCCACCACTCTATCCGAGAAATGGGGTTTTCGAACCCATCGCACATACCCTTTTTATGTTTTAGCGATTACGAGATTTTCTTGAAAATTACGGTTAATTTACACCGATGAAAGAATATGCCAATGTTTTGTCTACATGAAAAACTCCGAGTAAGAATTTTCTTTGTTATGTCTCTTTTTGACTCTGTATAATTTGTGCTGCGGTTTTCCCATCCATTTGGATCGGCCTTCAGGATCAGGCGCCGGTGATCCGTAGTCAAAAGTGGGCAGGGTGCGTTGCTCGACGTCAGAACCGATGATTCGATTGATGGCGCGCACCATATCCTTGTCTTCACCGGTGACCAGGGTATAGGCTTCGCCGCTGCGAGCTGCCCGGCCGGTTCGTCCGATGCGGTGGATGTAATCTTCGGGGGTGGAAGGGATATCATAGTTGATGACATGAGAAATCCGGGTCACGTCGATACCGCGAGCGGCGATATCGGTGGCCACCAGAATCTGATATTTTCCGTCACGAAAGCCGTCCAGAGCTGCCTGGCGTCGTGACTGGGAAAGGTTCCCCTGAAGCGACGCCGACCGGTATCCTGCGGCAGCAAGCTTTCTCCCCAACTTCTCGGCGCGATGTTTGGTTCGCGTAAAGACCAGCACCGATCGGGTATGGGTGTTTCCCAACAGCTTTAGCAGGAGCGCTGTTTTTAAATGCTGAGCAACCGGGTAGAGTGCGTGACTGACCGTATCGGCAGGTGCGGTGATTCCCACCTGGACAAAGGCCGGATCCTTTAAGACATCTTTGGCCAGGCTGCGGACTTCCCGGGGCATGGTCGCCGCGAAAAGCAGTGTCTGTCGCTTCATTGGAAGATGTTTTAAAATTTTCCGGATGTCCGGAATAAACCCCATGTCGAACATCCGGTCGGCTTCATCGATTACCAGCACTTCCAGCCGGGAAAGATCGACGCTGTGGCGTCCGATATGATCAAGAAGCCGGCCCGGACAGGCAACAACAACATCGGCATGCTTCAGTTTTTGAATCTGAGGATGAATTCCCACGCCGCCGTAAACCGCAACGCTTTTTATACGCGTCTTTCGGCCCAGGGTTTCGACTTCATGGTGGATCTGTTCGGCCAATTCACGGGTGGGGGCGGTGATCAGGGCGCGAACGCCGCCGTGTTTACTCCCCATCAGCCGATGGAGCATCGGCAGAACGAATGCCGCTGTTTTCCCGGTGCCGGTTTGGGCCAGACCCATGACATCACGCCCCTTCAACACCTGCGGGACTGCCCGGGCTTGAATCGGGGTCGGGGTTTGATAACCCGCGGCTGTGATGCCCGCGGCAATAGAGGGATGAAAATTAAATGCTTCAAAGTTCATTAAATACCTTCTTTCTGCGTTCCGATAAAAAAAGCCCCGGAGTTATTCCGGGGCTTACGTGATTTTTACAAGCCACCTCCAAAATACATCTAACGCCCAATTACGGTGTTGCGATTCTCTTCAAAATGCTCACATACGCCAGGTATGCTCCGCCTTTTTCATCGGCACGCGCTTTATCCGCCTTTGGCGGGCTTGTCCTTAGACATCATCTGTATTTTTGAGATGACTTGGTAGTTACAACCAGGAACACTGTTAAATTTTTGAGATCATACAGGCAGTTGGAATTCCTGTCAAGTGAATTGGCCAATATTTTTAATGAAATTAACTTTTTACATATTTAAGACCACGATAACGAAGGGTTAGGCAGAGGGGCATGGGGCCGGAGGTCAGAGGGCGGAGGGCTGAAAAGACGATGGATGATGGAAGACCGCTTCGCTATCATGATGGACGATGGAAAGCGGAGGGCCCGACTTCGCCATAAAACCCCTGGGGTTTGCCGATTTTCCAAAAAGGAGTCAAAATTCTGACATAACACTAATTTGACGCCAAAACTTCGTTATCTTATCCCACCCAAATTTTAGGCTCTAACTTTTAACTACCTGATATATAATACATTTTTTATTATCCATAATTTGGCATAGTTTCTGCTTTATAAAATTCGGGGTCGTATTCCAACAATTTGAAATTTTAAGATGGCAAATAAAATTATGAATAAAAAGACGTTATCGTACTCATCTATCTTTTGAAAACCTTCAGGAAATTTGATCATGGACAAAAAACCATCCTATGAAGAATTAGAGAAAAGGGTTGAAGAGCTTGAAAGAAAATCCTTGAAACAAAGCTCTTTTGGGCAAGAACTTCTGGAAAGCGAGGCGCTTCTGAAAGCCACAATAGAGGCAACCGCAGATGGAATCCTTGTGGTGGATGAAAATGGGAAAATCCTTCACGCCAACAAACGATTTGCACAGATATGGAATGTTCCAAATATACTCATCGAAACAAGAGATGATAAGAAGTTGCTCGACTACGTTTTAAACCAGCTGCTATCCCCTGATGAATTTCTCACCAAAGTTCGGAAGTTATACAAGTCAATGGATGAAGATTTTGACACGATTCGTTTTAAGAACGGGCAGATTTTGGAACGCAAATCTTATCCGTTGATGAGGAATAAAGAGATTTCCGGACGTGTATGGAGTTTTCGAGACGTCACCGAACAAAATCAGGCTATGAAAGCTTTACAAAAAAGCGAGGAACACCATCGAATATGCTTTGAGAATGTATCTGATGTAATATTCTCATTAGATCCTGATTTCAGGATTATAAATATTAGCCCATCCGTAAAAAGGATATTGGGATATGCCCCCGAGGAGATGATCGGAAAGCCGATCCAGGATCTGAATGTGCTTGAGCCGGTTTCACTGGAAAAAGCGCTTTCTCACATCATGAAAGTTCTTTCAGGAGAACGGATTCCTTTTTCTCAATACGAATTTATTTCAAAAGACGGGACGCGTAAGTTTGGTGAAGTCAGCTCATCCCCTTTAATTCGTGAAGGAAAAGTGGTTGCCATGGTTTCAGTGGCAAGGGATATCACTGAACGCAAAATCATGGAGGATGCGCTCAAACAAAGTAAAGAGAAATATCGTATCGTTCTGGAAGCCAATCCCGATCCCGTGGTCGTGTATGACATGGAGGGAAATGTTACCTACTTTAATATGGCTTTCTCAAATGTTTTCGGGTGGAGATTAGAAGAATGCATCGGAAATAAGATGGATGTTTTTGTGCCGGCGGATGCCCGGCCTGAAACCACAATGATGATTGATAAAGTGGTTTCCGGAGAGAATTTTTCGGGTATTGAAACGCGTCGTTACACAAAAGAAGGAAGAATTATTCCCGTGAGCATAAGCGGAGCCGTTTATATGGATGAGAATGGGAACCCAATGGGAAGCGTC
>JBAUWG010000469.1:0-10769 GCA_049583675.1 Desulfobacterales bacterium
GCATATGAATGGTTCTCCCAAACAAATAAAATCGAAAAGATCTTAACTAAATTTAATCCTTTTATGCAACCTTTTTTCACCAGCCGATTCATCTTAAAGAAATAGCGTTTACATTTGTTATGTAAGTTTGATACGGTTGAAAACATTTGAAGAATGGAATGCGAAGCGTGCCCTATGATACTTCAGTTGCTCTTATTTATTGTCGGATTTTCAATGCTCTATTTCGGCGCCGGCTGGCTGGTCAAAGGATCGTCGAGTCTGGCGCGAAGTATGGGTTTGACCCCCCTTGTTATCGGACTGACCGTCGTGGCATTCGGGACTTCCGCTCCGGAACTGGTGGTGAGTGTCGTTTCTTCGATTAAAGGCAAAAGCATGATCGCCGTTGGAAATGTCATCGGGAGCAACATTTGCAACATTACGCTGGTGCTCGGCATTTCGGCATTGATACAACCGATCAGGGGCAACCGGTCCGTATTCAGGAGAGACATACCGATAATGCTCGGCGTATCGCTATATCTTTTGTTGATTTCGCTGAATTCGAAAATCGGAAGGCTTGAAGGCGCCTCTCTTTTGGCAGGCATCGTCTTGTATACCGGTTTCAATTATTATATCGCCATCAAGGAAACCCGGTATAAAATCCATGATGAAAGTGTTGCATTCGTGCATGTCGCCGATGGCATCGAATATATCGCTTCCAGAACCCGTCAGGTGGCATGGATCACAGCGGGGATCGTCGCTGTCGTTATCGGTGCCGAGATTCTCATTGATTCAGCGGTAGTCATCATGAAGGCATTCGGCGTCAGTGAAAAATTTATCGGTCTGACCATTGTCGCACTGGGGACGTCCCTTCCTGAACTTGCCACTTCCGCCATCGCGGCCATGAAAAAAGAATCGGACATCAGCATCGGCAATCTTGTGGGAAGCAATGTCTTCAACATCCTCAGCGTTCTCGGGGCCGCTTCCCTGGTAAAACCCATACACATTCCCGGCGGTTTTGTTCAAAGCGGCTTGTTGATCGATTATCTCTTCATGATGTTTGTCAGCTTTTTGCCGTGGCTGATGATGAGGAAAACAACCATCGTGTCGCGCAGGGACGGCGTATTGCTTCTTTTCTGCTATGTCGGGTATATTCTTTATTTACTCATCAAAACCTGATGGCACTTCACCCGCCTGTTTTAAGACCGAATTTCTATGGAAGGATAAAACCCCTTTTTCGGGCCTTTACGGTAAGGTTGGACGATATGATATGAGATATACTGTTTTTTCTGAGCATGCCCTTTGTTATTCCTGCCGTCATAAAAAGCACCGTTGGTCGCCAGAATATGCTCGATCCGATGCTTAAAAGCCTGAATAAATTTGGCGCCGGACCCCTGAAACGTCATGGATTTCAGCGTCAATTTTTCTTTGACTTTTGAAAATTCCCCGATGGAAACGGTGTTTTCCTGAAGATCCTTCGCATTTTTGATATGCCCCCACACCAGATGTTGCGCCGGAATGATTAAAGGTTCTTCAAGATCAATGATGGTATGGGGCATAACAATACACGCTTCACCGATTTCGAGTGAAGATTCCGATGTCCCCCTTAAAAAGGAGTTGAACCCGACAAAAACATTTTTCCCCAGTTTTGCATGGATAATTTTGGCACCATGGGCCGTCACATTATTGCCTTCAAGCCGGGAATTGATGATGTAACAGTTTTCTTGAACATTGGCTCCTTTGCCCAGCCATGCATTCCCCAGATGCGCCCTCTGGACCACCAGAACGTTTTCACCGATATGATTTTGCCCCTTAACCAGAGCATAACGATTCAAAGATGCGTTTCGAGGAACTGAAAGCGGCGCCTTATAGGGCAGAAGGTCAAAAAGTTTTTGAAAATCGTTTTTCCGGGTATCCATGAAATCCATGAACAGCCCCCCGGGTATTATGTCCAATTCCTCGGCGATATATTGCTGTAGCGTTTTTCGCGAAAAAGCGTAATGAAATTCAAAGTCATCCCCTGATTTGATCCAGACTGTTCCGGGTTTCACATGATAATGAGAAAGTTCGCCGACCTGCACATATGAGAATGCCCCGATAACGGAGTCATGGAGTGTCGTCAGGTCCACGGTGCTAAATGGTCCCAGAAAACATCCTTCTATGGAAGAACCGTGAATATTGGCATACGGCATGGATGCCGTATTTTGGATGCATAACTCTTCTAAAAATTCAGGATCATGAGAATAACAGTGAACCAACGTTTTAACCAAAATGGCGTCTTTGATCCGAATGACTTCATCGTCATGAACAGGGATTTCAAGCCCCTGAAACTTAAATTGATCTCCCCTGCCTTTCAGTTCATCTCCTCGGACATCGCTTTTGTAGAGTACGGCGTGATCCACCAGGCATTTGCCTAAAAAATAACTTCCGGCAAGGCTTGAACTTCGAAAATGAAAATGAATCGGGTGCTGGTGTGTCATGCCTAAAAATGCATTTAATTGAACCAGCCGTTTCACCGGGATGATGCCTCGAATAAAAGCAGCGGCATCAAATCCGAAATCACGCAGGTTGACATTGATGCGGCCGATAATTCTATCGAACAAATTTCCAAGCTGTTTCATGTGTTCACCTCCGGTTCAGATAGGGTATGAAATCACGGCTCAGAGGATCAGGCTTTGGTTATCCCCGAAGGGGATTTGCTCTGTTGAAAGCTTATTGACTGATTGAAATTCCAAATATCAAACAAATCTCAATGGCAGAGCCGTCTATCTTTGACCTGACCCAGCGGATCAGGTTTTTCAAGATCGAATTATACGTCAGTCGCCTTCAGGTTCCAGTCCGAATCTTTTTATTTTGCGCCACAGGGAAACCCGGTCAATGCCCATTATTTTCGCCGCTCTGGTTTTATTTCCCTCGCATTTTTCGAGGACCCATTTAATGTAATTTTTCTCCTGATCCTCAAGGGTCGGCACCTCTTGATCATGCCGGCGATAGGTTTCAATGGAAAGATTGCTGATGTATTCCGGCAGTTCGTTGACGGTTATTTCCGGACCGTTTGCCAGCGCGACCGCTCGTTCGATGACATTCTCCAGTTCCCTGATATTTCCCGGCCAGCCGTACTGGCAGAGCAACTCCATGCAATCTTTTTGAATCAACTGAACATCTTTGTTCATGTCCTTGTTCTTTTGAAACAAAAAGTGATACGCCAGAAGCGGAATATCGCCGTTCCGCTCCGTGAGGGAAGGGAGCTTTATGGTGATGACATTCAACCGGTAAAACAAATCCTGTCGAAAATGCCCCTTTTCCACATCCTCCTTGAGCTCGCGATGGGTGGCCGCAATAAAGCGAACATCTACTGGAACCGGTATTTCGCCGCCCACCGGCAGGATCTCTTTTTCCTGAATCACGCGCAACAACTTCACCTGCATGCTCAGCGGCATATCTCCGATCTCATCCAGAAAGACGGTCCCGCCATCGGCCGTCTTGATCAACCCCGCCTTTGCCTTTGAAGCGCCGGTAAACGCATCCTTTTCATGACCGAACAGCTCATTGGCCATGAGTTCTTCCGTAAACGAGCCGCAGTTAAATGCAATGAATTCCTTGTCTGCACGGGGACTGAACCGGTGGATGGACCGGGCGACCAGTTCCTTTCCGGTGCCGCTTTCACCGAGTATCAACACATTGATGTCCGAAGGGGCGATCTGTTGAAGGGTTTTCTGAACTTCCATCATGATCTTGCTTTGACCGACAATGGATGAAATTTTTTGCTGTTTTTTAAGGGTTTCTTTGAGTTCGATGTTTTCGAGACGAAGCCGCCGCTTTAACAGCGCCTCTTTGGTAATTTGGCGAACTTCTCCGATGTTATAGGGTTTGGCGATATAGTAATAAGCGCCGTCATGCATGGCCTGAACCGAGGTTTCGATGGTGGCATAGCCGGTGATCATGATCACTTCGGTGTAAGGCTGAAGTTCCTTTGTTTTATGCAGCACCTGCATGCCGTCCATTTTGTCCATTTTCAGATCGGTAATTACAAGATCGAAATGTTGTGACTGAAGCAAGTCCATCGCCTTTTGGCCGTTGTTCACGGCAACGACATCGTAGCCGGTTTTGATCAGAATATGTTCGAGATTCTTTCTTGCAATATCTTCGTCTTCAACAACCAGAATTATCGCTTGGTCTTTATCCACACGCATCCTTTTATAATTGCCGCTGTCCGGGTTGATGGTACGGCAGAAAGCAGGTAAATGTCGTTCCTTTGCCGATGTCGCTGGAAACGGATATTTTGCCGTCGTGCTGCTCTATAATGCCGTAAACAATGGAAAGCCCTAATCCCGAGCCCTTGCCGACGCCTTTTGTGGTAAAAAAAGGATCAAAAATTTTTGAAATGATCTTATCATCAATGCCTTCGCCCGTGTCGATCACCCGGAAAGAAAATCCATTTTTGTCCCGTTCATTTTTGGCCCTGATGGTAATATCTCCTCCGTTTTTCATGGCGTGCACGGCATTGACGATAAGATTGATTAACACCCGTTCTATTCGCTGCGGCCCCAAAGTGGCCCGGATATCTTCGGGCACATCGATATTAAAATTTATATTATCCGGTACTTGTGATCGAACCTGGGAAATCGCGCTGTCCACCAAATCCTTAAAAGCAACCTGTTTCAATGTCAAAGACCGCTCCCTGGCGAACTCTAACAACGATCGAACGATTTCTTTGCCCCGTTCCACCTCTTTTTCAGCGCCGACGAGCAGTTCTTTTTTATATTCCAGATCATTTTCCGCCAGTTCCTCGATAAGGATTTGAAGGGAGGTGGATATATTGTTAAGAGGATTGTTCAGTTCATGCGCCACGCCCGACGTCAGTCTTCCCAGGGAGGCCAGCTTCTGGGCCTGTACGAGCTGCTTGCTCCGCTGGTTCAGCTCATCGATCATATTGTTGAGACTGGTCACCAGCGATTCAAATTCATCCCCGGTTTTGATTTCCGGGATATTATTAAAATCTCCTCTGGCAATCTTGGTGATGGCGTTTTCAATGGTTTTCAACGGACGGTTGACATTAAAAATCAAAAAGAGGGCAATTAAAACAGAAAGGATAAACACGGGGATCAGCGCCAAAAGATGGATTGTCTGTGATTTTCCGATCAGATTTCGGATGAATTGGCTCTCTTTTGTAACGATTTTTTCCAGCTCGCTGGTCAGAATTCTGCCCTGGGTTCGGATGCGTTCAATGGTATTCGGGGGGACTACTAATTGCCCTTGTTCCTGGAGTTTCAGAAGATTGGCGAGAGAATTCTTGTAGGTCACCAGTTCGGCTATTCTTTCATCGAGGTTTTGAGCCAGGGTGTATTTTGAGTATCGGCTCAATATATCGCGAAGGATATCCTCTGCCCGTCGGACATAGTTCAGCGCTTCGATGATGTTCTTTTGATCAAAGGATAGAAAGTAGTTTTTCTCGTACCGGCGGGCTTCAAGAATGGTGTTTAAAAGGTCGTACTTTCTTTCGATAATCTGGATCTTCTGATTTAGAATATACTGGCTGTAATAACTGCGTGCCCATATCAGGCCACTGATGGCGATAAATATGACAAAGGCTAAAAAAATTTTCCCTCTGATGCTGATTTTCATCTTCGCATATGATGGGGTGCCGGATCTGATGCCGGGAACAGAGGCTATCAGGTATAGTAGGGCATTGCGATTTGGCAGAATACATTGTTGACGCCGGGGATGTTGCGCGCAATTTCCGTAATCTGCCGGGTTAAATCCTCCTGATAGGCTTCACCGAGATGCCGCTGCAATGCCGGACTGATATAGCCGGATTTTTTTCTTTTCTGCGCGGCGACCGTAACATGAACATCTCCGTTTTTTACAAAAATGTCGACGTCACATACCGGTTGCAGGGCCGCCCGCAGCCGACTCGCAATGGCAAAATCTTCCAGGATTTGTCTCGATTCATCGGTCGTTCGGTAGGTCTTGCTCCGTGCCGCGAGACAAATAATTCCACAGGCGTCTTCAATTGTCAAGTTTCCGATATTAATTACAATATCATAAAGTTTGGGATCATGGATATCGGTCTTGTACAGATACCGGGTCCAGTGGATGCGATTTTTATCCTCATTTTCAATGATCTCGGCGGCCGTTTCTTTTGTGACGCCTTCCCGTTTTTGCAGCAATTTGATCCGGTCGTCCTTATCGGCGATGATCCTTATTTTGAGGACCTGGGGAATCTCGGTCAGCAAAAGATGACCGGCATGACCGTGATAGACCACATTCCCTTTCCTGGCATATTCCAAAAGTGCCGCCTTGATAAATTCGAGATACCGTTCTCTGCCGCGGACCATCCGTTCGAGAATGTTGGGCGCATCATTGAGAGATCGAATCAGTTTTTTTTCCGAAACATTAAAAAGCTGGGCGGCCTCCACCAGAATCTCTCTGCTCACACATGCGTACCCCAGCATTTCAGCCGTCTTTTCAGCAATCTCCTGACCGTGGCTGAAACTCCCTCGAGAAATGGTGATGATTGCCATTACCCTTTACCCCCTGAATCGCCTTTTGTAAAAATCCAACCCCAGATGGGTGGTTTTGATTTAAGCTGTTGAACGAAAACAGCTACTGAATGCCATAAAAGAAATAGAGAATGGTCAATTCCACGGTTAAAAAGATGGCCGTCATAATGGCCCCGGCCTTGGCATAGTCCACGGTACGATAGCCCCCGGGTCTCATAACAAGGGCGTTGACCTGATGCGTCGGAAGAACGAATGTATTGGATGCCGACAACCCTACTACCAGCGCCGCCATTCGCGGATCTCCACCGGCCATGACCGCCATGTTCATGCATAGCGGAACCAGAAGCACCGTTGCGCCGACATTGGAAATCACCAGGGTAAAAAAGGAGGTCATGACGCCCACCGCCCCCAGCAAAACGATGGGGGAGGGATTACCCAACATCCCGAGAACGAATTTTGCGATAAACGCCGCCGTGCCGGTTTTTTCAAAAGCAATTCCCAGTGGGATCAGGCCGGCCAGGAGAAATACGGTCATCCAGTCTACGGCACGATAGGCTTCATCCACCGAGAGTACTCCGGTGATAATCATGCCCAGCGCTCCGGACATGAGCGCCACGGAAAGCTGAATCTTGAAAAAAATAATTTGCGCCAAAGCTACGGCCAGCCAAGTTATCGCCAGTTTGGCCTTTTCCGGACGCATGATTTCGCCTTCAAGGGCTGTGGCAAAGGTCAGTGCCCGGGGCTGCGGCTGATTTCTTAGAATGTGAAATTTCTCCCAGGGCGCCTGGAGCAACAGCGTATCGCCCATTTGCAGCCGAACATGGGTCAAGTTGCTGTAAATAATCTTATTGCCGGTAAACAGCGCCACCGGGTTTACACCATACATTTCCTTAAAATTCACCTGACTCATGGTTTTGCCGATCAGTTCCGATCGGGGTGAGACCACTGTTTCCGCCATCCCGGCATTAATCACCGCCAGACTCTCTCCAAAAACATCCAGCCCGCTCTTGATCTTCCATCCGTATTCGTCGGCCAGCATTTTAACCATTTTTTCCCTGCCGATAACGGCAATGTTATCTCCCGGAGAGATCACATCATTGCTTTTCGGCACAAAGGTTTTTTCGTTTTCCGCCGTAAAACTGACGGCCACCACGGTCACCAGAAATTTCGGTCTGATGGCCAGTTCCTCCAAGGTCTTGGGGCCGACAAAGGTATCCGGTATATGGATTTCAAACGTATTTTCAAGGCCCTGGTAGGCTTCCATCAACAGCGCCGTAACCCCCTTTTCCGCTTCGCCTTCCGCCGCCGGCAGGATAAATTTTCCGAAAAGAATAAAATAGATGATGGCACTGGAAAGCAAGCAGATGCCGATGGGGGTTTGGGTGAAAAGGCCGAAAGGTTGCAGTTTTTTCCCGCCAAGAACCATGAGATCATTCAAGAGAATGGTGGGACTGGCCCCGACCAGCGTGATGGTCCCGCCGATGATGGCGCAGAATCCCATGGGCATCAGGAGTCGAGATATCGGCACCCCCATTCTTTTGGAAATTCGCTGGGTCGCCGGAAGAAACAGGGCTGCGGCACCGATATTCTGCATCATGCTCGATATGATGCCAACCGTACCGGATACCAGCATAATTACTTTTTTCTCGCTGTTGCCGGCCATCTTGATGATGGGACCGGCCACTTTGTTCATGACCCCGGTCTTGTCAAGACCGGCGCCGATAATGATGACCGCCATGATGGAGACAACGGCGTTACTGCTCAGGCCGACGAATGCTTCTTTCGGCGATATCAGGCCGATAAGCGGAAGCAACGCCATCATGATAATTCCCACGACATCGACCCTTACCCATTCAAAAATAAACAAAACGACGGCAAAACCAAGTACAATCATTGTCAAGATCATCTCAGGTGTCATCGCTAAATATCCCTTCCTCCGTCATCACGTGTGAAATTCGAAATCGATATGACATCTCCGATTATTTCTTTTTTCTGAACTTAAAACACATCCAGAAAGCAAAACCGATCAGCACAAGACCGAAAATGAAATGCGTATCCATTCCATCCTCCTTTGTTTGATTTTAAAAAAGAGTTATATAATGCATAGATTTAAAATTTTTGCAATATGGAATATGGTTTCCACCAAAAAAAACACAAAACCCGAAATCTACATAAAATCAGAATCTTCTGTTTCAGCAACACAGATGTAAAAAGGGGCTCGATACGGTTATAATGCGGTTTCTTCAGGCACAATTCGTCGAAGTTTTCCACAAAAGTTTCATATTGAAACAACCATCTCAACCGGCGCAACGCTAAATTTCAGCGATGACGAAAAATCTAGCAAGTCGAGAAAATTTTTAATGCGATCCCGTCATGACAGATCCGGCGTAAAGGCTTTGTTTTGCCCATCACGATATTGATTTGAGAATTATTTCAGTTTTTTCGATTGAATCCTTTCATAATTTTTGCTAAGGCAGTTGAGCAATCCATTCGCCAGAGACCGTTTGAAAATAACTGTTACCGCGTGGACTCGGTTGACCGTACGCCAACATAATGACTGTTTTAAATAAAAGTTCACCGGGTATGCATTCCCGCTTCACCCTGTGGATCCGAACAAAGGAGATTGCATGGACTCAAAAGAAATACTCGAAAAACTCGAGGAAAAGAACCGAAAAGCCATGGAAGGCGGTGGTCCCGACCGAATCCAAAAACAACATGATTCAGGAAAGCTCACCGCTCGTGAGCGAATCGACAAGCTTTTGGATGAAGGAACGTTTGTCGAGTTCGATCGATTCAAGGTGCACCGCTGTACCGATTTCGGAATGGAAAATAAAAAGATCCCGGGCGACGGCGTCGTTACGGGGCATGGGCTGATGCATGGCAAACAAATATTTGTATTTGCTCAAGATTTTACCGCACATGGCGGTTCTCTTTCTCTGGCCCATGCTGAAAAAATCTGTAAAGTTCTACAGCATGCCATGCGTGTGGGTGCGCCGGTAATCGGTCTCAACGACTCCGGCGGTGCGAGAATCCAGGAAGGGGTCATGAGCCTGGCCGGATACGGCGATATATTTCTCTTGAATGTGATGGCATCCGGGGTCATCCCCCAGATCAGCGCCATTATGGGCCCCTCCGCCGGAGGGGCCGTCTATTCTCCGGCGTTGACCGACTGGGTTTTTATGGTTGAAAATACCAGTTATATGTTTATAACCGGCCCCGAAGTCGTCAAGGCCGTTACCCGTGAAGATGTCACCATGGAAGAACTCGGCGGCGCAATGGCACACAGCGCCAAAAGCGGTGTGGCGCACTTTCCCTGTCCCAATGATGAAACGTGTATCGAAAAAATTCGGGAACTCATGGCTTTTCTGCCCCAGAACAACATGGAAGATCCACCCCGCCGGTCGCCGGTCGACGATCCCATGCGTCGCGAGGAGAGCATCCGCGAAATCGTCCCTTCGGACCCCAACAAGCCCTATGACATGCGCAATGTCATTACAGCCTGCCTGGATGACCATTATTTTTTTGAAGTGCATGAACACTGGGCGCCCAGCATCGTTGTCGGTTTCGGCAGATTTGACGGTATGCCGGTGGGCGTTGTCGCCAACCAGCCCGCTGCAATGGCCGGAGTCCTCGACATCAATGCCTCCAATAAAGGTGCCCGGTTTGTCCGTTTTTGCGACTGTTTTAATATCCCGTTGGTTATTTTTGAAGATGTCCCGGGATTCATGCCCGGTACCCACCAGGAACACGGCGGAATCATCAAGCACGGTGCCAAGTTGATCTATGCATTTGCCGAATCCACCGTGCCGCGCGTGACCGTCATTACCCGCAAGGCTTACGGCGGCGCCTATATCGTCATGAGCTCGAAACATCTTAGGGGTGATATCATCTTGGCGTATCCCAATGCAGAGATTGCGGTCATGGGCGCTGACGGTGCCGTGAATATTATCTGCCGCAGTCAGATTAAAAAAGCCCAAGATCCTGAAGCGGAAAGACAGCGACTGATCGACGACTATCGGGATAAATTCTCGAATCCATACAGGGCTGCCGAACACGGTTATATCGATGAGGTCATCGATCCGGCGGATACCCGGTGGAAAATCATCCAGGCGTTAAGGATGCTCAGTAACAAAAGAGATACCAACCCTCCAAAGAAGCACGGAAACATTCCCCTTTAAATCTTTAAACAGGAGACCGTTACATGAACTGGGATCAAGTACTTGAACTGATTAAGAGCATCCTTCTGACGCAGACAGGCATACCGAACCTGGAGGTGGGCCAGGTGATCAT
>JBAUWG010000470.1:0-7032 GCA_049583675.1 Desulfobacterales bacterium
TAAAATTAGCAGAGTGAAGCGATACCATAACTTTAGGCATTTTAGATCACTTTACGCACTTTTAACTTGTACGGCGTTAAGTCAACCGATCCCTTAACCTTAGGGGCTATATCAAAACTTGGTCCTCCCGCCGGGGTAGAGCCCCTCCGGGGTGGCGCCTGGACCAGGATTTTTATTCCGGAGGTGCCTATGAACGCTGTCCATCCAATTCGTTATACCCTTCGAATAGAGCCGGATCTTGTCCGCTTTTGTTTTTTTGGGAAAGTTGAGATCGAGATCGAACCCCGCAGGCCGGTGAACCATGTATTCCTTAACATCCTGGAACTGGCGGTGTGGAGCTGTGCGCTCAAAACAAACGACAAAAATATTTTATGTTCTTTTCGGGTGGACCCGAAAAAAGAAAGTTTGAAAGTCGATCTTCCCGGGACAATGAACGGCGTGTTTCATTTGATTGTCGAATATCAGGGCTGGATCAACGAAAAGATGGCCGGGTTTTACCGCAGCACATTCAAAGACAATGACAAGATCCGATTCATTGCGGTAACCCAGTTCCAGGAAAGCGACGCACGCCGGGCCTTTCCCTGCATGGATCATCCGGCTGAAAAGGCGGACTTTGACGTGGAAATGATTGTGGACGCTGATCTGACAGCCCTGTCCAACACCCCGGTGGCATCTGAAGAAGCGCTGTCCGGAAACAAGAAACGTGTCCGGTTTAAACGCACGCCGCCCATGTCCACTTATCTTTTGTTTTTCGGTGTCGGGGCGTTTCATATCCAGGTGGATGAGAAGGATCCGAGGGTCCGGTCCGTGACGCTGCCGGGAAGAGAAGGCTACCACAGATTCGGTTTGGAATTCGGTCGAATGGCCCTTCAGTTCTGCGAGGCCTATTACCGGATCCCTTATGCACTGGATAAAATGGACCTGATTGCCGTGCCTGATTTTGCTTTTGGGGCCATGGAAAACTGGGGTGCCATTACTTTTAGGGAAAATTTGGTCCTTCACTACCCGGAAACGACTTCCAGGTCCGGTGAGATGAGTATTTGCAATGTCATTGCGCACGAAATTGCCCACCAGTGGTTCGGGAACCTGGTAACGCCGTCCGACTGGAAATATTTGTGGCTCAATGAAAGTTTTGCGACGTTCTTTGCTTACGGTGTTGTGGATCATTATCATCCCGAATGGCAGATCTGGGACCAGTTCCTGCTGGGACAGACCGAGCCGGCCATGAGACGCGACAGTTTGACCGACACCTGTGCCATTGAGATTCCCGGCGGCGAACATGTGGTCATCAACACCAGCACTGCGCCGATCATCTACAGCAAAGGAAGCAGTATATTACGAGTGGTTCGGGAATACATCGGCGGTGAAGATATGAGAAAAGGATTACATCACTATCTGAATACATTCCAATACGCCAATGCCGCCAGCCACCATCTCTGGGAAGCCTTGGAAGAAATATCCGGGAAACCGGTGATCACATTGATGAAAAGCTGGATCGAACAACCCGGATATCCCCTTGTTCAGGCCTGGCGGAATGGCCGTATGCTGACATTGACCCAGAAACGATTCACCTATCTTGAGAACACATCCGATCAAACCTGGCTGATTCCGATAACCGTCCTCGTGTATGGAGAGAGCGGCGGACCGAGAATGATCTCGATCCTCCTAGAAGATACATCCGCACAAGTCGATTTAGGTGCCGATACCGTGGCTTACAAGATCAATGCCGGTCAGACCGGTTTTTACCGGGTGGCGTATGGGACATTGGCGGATCTTTCGGCCATGGGTCGATGGGTTGCCGATAAAACGCTGTCTCCTGAAGATCGATGGGGTCTTCAAGATGACCTTTTTGCCCAGGTGCAAAACGGCGGTGCCGCTTTGGACGATTATCTGGCGTTTGTGGCCCATTACCATAGCGAGGATGCCTATCTTCCTTTAAGCAGCCTGGCCGGCAATTTTTTTCATGCCTATCTGGTTTTAGACGGCTTTCGCCGGGACGCGATCCGTGCTGTCGGAAAATCCATGCTTGAAAAAGCCCTGGTCCGTATCGGGTATCTCCCTACACCCGGAGAACCCGTCACCACCGCTTTGCTCAGGGATCAGATTCTCTGGCATGCCGTGGTTTACGGGTCGCAGAGCGCCGCGGAATTTGCCGCCGGACGGTTCAAGTCATTGATCGAAGGTGAAGCAATGCATCCGGATATTCTAAAAAGCGTGCTCATGGCCGGCGCCTTGGTCGGGGGGGCCGATACCTTGAGATGGCTCATCCGTCGCTTTGAATCGTGCGACAGCGAGCATGAACGGATCCAAATCCTCAACGCCATGGGATGTTTTCAGGATCCTGACCTGATCCGCAAGGCGTTCGATTATGCCTTGAAAGAAGTGCCGGTCAGGAATCGATTCATCCCCATGGTGTCGGCGGCTGGAAACCCACATGCGGCGGAGGTCATGTGGCCGTGGTTTGTGGCACATATCGATGCACTGGAAACCTTCCACCCACTCCTGTACGAACGGATCATCGCCGGAATTGTTCCGGTGTCCGGCCTGTGGAATCCCGATGACGTCAAGGCCTTTTTCAGCCAATACCTCAAGAAAAAACCTCATCTTGAATCGGTCGTGGGGATGAGCCTCGAGAGATTGGAAATCAATCTCCGGATGAGGCGCGCATAGGGACGAGGCAAGAAGCATAGGGCATGGGGCAGAGAGCATAGGGCCTCTGGCTCGTAGGGCCTACGACCCTGCGGGAAGACCGCTTCGCTATGATGACGGACGACAGAGGACGGTGGTCGGAGGTTTGAGGTAAAAATCTTTTCCCGCTCCCCGCTTTTTACCCCATGCTCTATGCCCTATGCCAAAACCATCAATCAACAATCCAAAAAGTTGACCTTCTTAACTTCTATCTTTTATACCGTCAAACCATATTCAGGTATTTGGCCTGTGCATATAATTGTTCGGCCAGGCGAACCGTGGCGTGATCCACCATTCGCCCTTCCACCGCCACGGCGCCGAGTCCTTTTTTCCGGGCTTCCTTATGGGCTGCCAGCACTTTAACCGCCCTTTCGATATCTTCTTCGGACGGAGAAAAGGCCTGTTGAATGATGTCGATCTGACCCGGATGAATGGCCCACTTGCCGTCGTATCCAAGGGCGCATGCCACGGCCGTGCTGCGCTGAAGTCCTTGCGGATCTTTGAAGTTTCCGTAAGGTGCATCGATGGCCAATAGTCCGTGAGCTTTGGCCGCCATGACGATTCGGCTCATTTCAAAATTCCAGCGATGTCCGGGATAAATTTCTTCCTCTTTTTCACCGTGACCGGAAATGGATATCAGCCGTGCGCCGATGGATGCCGAGTAATCCACGATGCCGAATACCAGGGTGATCAACCGATCGCTGGCTTTAGCGATTCGAGACACGTGTTCCAGGCCCGCTGCGCTCTCGATGATGGCCTCGATGTTGATGCGATTTGAAAATCCTTTTGCCCCTTCAATGCCGTCGAGCATCCGGCAGACAAAATGGATATCTTTGGGATGATTGACTTTGGGTACGACCACGGCATCGATTTTTGGACCGGCCCCCTCGACGACCTCCAGCAAATCCCGGTAACCGAAAGGGGTGTCCAGGCCGTTGATCCGGAAGGTGACCGCGGTATCCTGCCAGTTCAGTTCATGGATGGACTGAACGATCCGGTTTCGGGCTGATGCCTTGGCTTCCAAAGGAACGCTGTCTTCCAGGTCGAGCATGACCACGTCCACCCGCTGTTGAGATGCCTTGACATGCATCTTTTCGATGTGGCCAGGAACGGAAAGCGTGGATCGTCTTGGCTTCATGGTGTTGTCTCCTGCAGCGGAATCGTACGTGTCCAGGGTGTGCGCTTTCCCGCATGAAACGCACAACTTGATAAATATCTAAAGTCAGCGATGATGTCAATGCTAATATTTTAGCAATTTCAATGAGTTCAATGAGTTTAGGAGTTTTGCGGTCCACTGGAGGTTTTGAGACCGCCTCTTGTCATCGGATCGGCCGGCAATATCTCAGGTTGCAGCGCTTTCTTTTAAACGGGTGGAACGAAGGGTGTGACGGTGATGGGCGGACAGTACGGACTTTCGCATGCGTATCGACAAAGGAGTGACCTCCACCAGTTCGTCTTCCCGGATGAACGTGATGGCCTGCTCGAGGGTTATCGGTTTAAAGGGCGACAGGATAACGTTGTCGTCTTTTCCTGCGGCCCGCATGTTGCTTAACTTCTTTTCCTTGCAGGGATTCACATTGATGTCCATTCCCCGGTTGTGTTCTCCCACAATCATGCCTTCGTAGACGGGTTCGCCCGGTGTAATGAAAAGCCGGCCTCGCGGTTCCAGATTAAACAGGGCATAGGGCACGGCCTTCCCGCTTCGATCCGCCACGATAGAACCGGTAAATCGACTGGGGCTCTCGCCCCTGAACTCGCCATAGCCGTCAAATATAAAATTCATAATTCCGGTTCCGCGGGTGTCTGTGAGAAATTCGTCGCGATATCCGATCAGTCCACGGACGGGAATTGAAAACTCCATCTGAATTCGACCGCTTCCTTTGTTTACCAGGTTGGTCATTTTCCCTTTTCGCATGGAAAGCTTCTCCGTGACCACACCGAGAAAACGTTCTTCGCAGTCGATCAGCAGTTTCTCGATGGGTTCGAGTTTCCGGCCGTTGTCGTAACGATAGATAACCTCCGGGCGTCCAACACAGAACTCGTAACCTTCCCGTCGCATGGTTTCGATGAGAATGGCCAGTTGAAATTCCCCACGGCCTTTCACTAGAAAACTGTCCTGGTCCGTTGCCTTTTCGACCTGTATCGCTACATTGAGCAGGGTTTCCTTGAGCAGACGCTCACGAATCCGGCTCGATTGGATGTATTTTCCCTCTTTGCCGCCGAGGGGTGAATTGTTGACCGTAAATTTCATGGACACCGTCGGTTCATCGATGGTGATTCTGGGCAACACCCGCGGGCTGAGGCTATTGCAAATCGTATCGCCGATATTGACGTCCTGAATACCCGCTAAAACCACGATATCCCCGGGCTGAACCGTATCCACGTCTTTTAACTTGATGCCGTCGTAAATCTGGAGCTTCGAAACCTTAAGAGGGATGTTTTTGCCGGACTTGCCGATGCACATCAGATTGTCTCTGGCCCGGGCTATTCCGTTAAAGATCTTACCGATGGCCAGACGGCCCATGAAGTCCGAATACCCCAGATCCGATACGAGCATCTGAAAAGGCGCATTCGGATCGTATGTCGGGCCGGATATCTTCTCTAAGATCGTGTCAAAAAGAAGGTGAAGATGGGCGACGTCATCCTGCAGATTTTTCTTGGCAATGCCGTCCCGGCCGACGGTGTAGAGCAGGGGAAATTCGAGTTGATCCTCTGTGGCATCCAGGTCGATCAAAAGGTCGTAGATTTCATCCAGGATTTTGCCGGGCCGGGCATCCGATCGATCGATCTTGTTGATGAGGACAATGATTTTCAGGCCGGCAGCCAGTGCCTTTTTGAGCACGAACCGGGTTTGGGGCAGGGGGCCTTCCGCCGCGTCAACCAAAAGAATAGCGCCGTCGGCCATGGACAGCGCCCGCTCGACTTCTCCGCCGAAATCAGCGTGGCCCGGCGTATCGATAATATTGATGCGGACACCTTTCCATTGAATTGAGCAGTTTTTGGCCGCAATGGTAATCCCGCGCTCCCGTTCCAGATCCATCGTGTCCATGAGTCGTTCATTAACATCTTCGTTGGACCTGAACAGGCCGCTTTGACGGAACATGGCATCCACCAGGGTTGTCTTGCCATGATCAACATGAGCAATGATGGCGATGTTCCTCAATCCTTCGTTTGTCTGTAATTTCGGCATGATTCGATTTCTCCAATCTAAAACGCGGTTTTCCGCTAATCCAGAAAATGCAGTATAAGCATTAGCAGGTCGATGACAAGGGACAGGGGAAAATTTATTTTGCCGTTAAAACCATTAAGTTGATCACATCTCTCTTGAAATAAGCAAAACCGTGACCTTTGGGTCTGGATATCTTGCCATTAATTTGACATGTTTTTGCAAACAAAAAAGGGCTAAAATGATCACTGTTATATAATTACCCGATATCATAATAAATAAGTTTGATTGGCCCTTTGGCATAAATATTGCTAACTATTTTTTAATGATGTCCTGTATCATGTGCGAAAGGAGCCATGCATGCAATTAAAACATTATTTTTTTGTTTCGGCGATCGGCATTTTATTATGTTTGCCTTTGTGCGTCCAAGCCGGAGACGCCATCACTTTCGGCGTGTCTGTCGGTTTGACGGGGAAATATTCCGAAATGGGCGAGATGCAAAAAAAGGCGTATCTTCTCTGGGAGCAGCGTACAAACCAAAACGGCGGTCTGCTGAACAAAAAAGTCAAAATGATTATCGAAAACGACCACAGTGATAAAAGCACGGCCAGGAGAATTTATGAACGCTTCATCGAGAAAGATCGGCTTGATTTTGTTTTCGGTCCGTATTCCAGCGGACTGACGGACGCGATCATGCCCATCGCCGAAAAAAACGGATACCCTCTTATCGCGGGGGGCGCCGGATCCGACACTTTATGGCATAAGGGGTATCAATATATCTTTGGTATTTTTATTCCTGCCAGCCGATATACGGTCGGTTTCCTTGAGATGATCGCGATGAAGGGGTTGCATGACATCGCCGTGGTTTCCGCGGATGATTCATTTTCGAAGAGCACTGCTATAGGAACCAAAAAGTGGGGAAAAAAATTCGGTTTGAACATTTCTTTTTTCGAGGAATTCAAAGCGGGGACCCATGATCTTTCTTCGCTTGCTGTCAGGGTAAAAGCCGCAAATCCCCAGGCATTGATCGTTTGCGGTCATTTCGACGAATCCGTCGATATGATGAACGCTTTAAAGAAAATCAAATGGCGCCCCAAAAATTACTTTGCCACGGTAGGACCCGCAACGCCGGAGTTCTACCGGAAACTCAAGGGTGATGCGGAACGGGTGTTTTCATC
>JBAUWG010000471.1:0-3903 GCA_049583675.1 Desulfobacterales bacterium
ATCATATTCTCACTTTGTCGTTAAACATATTAAAAGGAGCCGAGCATGAAAATCATACATTATTCGGAAGCAGAACCCAAGCATTTCGATGGAGATCACGTAAAAGGCGTTACCGGCCGTGTTGTTATCGGTAAATCCGACGGCGCTGAAAATTTTTGCATGCGCGTTTTTGAGCTGTCTGAAAATGGCTATACCCCAAAACACTCACATGAATGGGAACATGAAATCGTAATTCATTCCGGCAACGGTGAAGTATTGTCGGACGGCAAATGGGCGCCGGTGGCAAAAGGACATATTGTTTTTATACCCGGCACTGAAGATCACCAGATTAGAAATGCAGGAAAAGATCCACTGGTCTTTGCCTGTTTAATTCCTTCAGGCGCTCCGGAATTATAAGGAATCCAAGGATAGAGAACCCGACTTTTATGCAGCAAATCGACGTGTTTTGAAAAGCTTTCGGGAGGGACATAATGAAAACTTCCAAAACACCCGGATTCTTCAGACCCTTTGAAGAACTCAAAGCGCTCATTGAAAACAAAACATTGAATTCCGGGACTTCCCTTGATGATACCCTTGAAGTCATCGGAGAAGAAAATGATATAATCGCAGATACTTGCAAGTACGATAACGACATCGACGACATCCCTGAACCGATCAGTGAAAAAGATCTTTTTCTGGAGGCCATGACCGATGTAGATCCCATATACAGAGGGGACCGTTTGGAACCGGCTGTTGCGGTCCGTGTTTCCCCTGACCCCGGGAATGATCCGGACTTTGAAACACTTCAACAATTGAACCATCTTGTAGAATCCGGCGAAGGTTTTGTGGTTGCGAACACGCCGGAATATATCGAAGGTACGGGATATCATATTCACCCCGAAATTGCCAAACGACTTCATCGCGGTGATTTTTCAATACAATCGCATATCGATCTTCACGGTCTTGGCGTGGAAGCTGCAAGAGATGCGTTCGAAAATTTTCTCAAAGATGCCGTTTCAACGGGAAAAAGGGCCGTCCTTGTTGTCCATGGCCGGGGTTTATCGTCGGTAAACAAGCCCGTTTTGAAAACAAAGGTGATTGAATGGCTCACCCAGGGTCCGTGGCGAAAATGGGTGATTGCATTCTCGAGCGCCCGGTCCTGTGACGGCGGTGCAGGGGCATCGTACGTGCTGCTGCGGCAGCGGCCGATGACGAGGCGTCACAGGAAATGTTCAAAACAAATTTAGCTGATATCATAGTCACTTCAAAAAATTTATTCATGTTTTAGTTAAAGTTAAACGACAAAAACGAATCACGAAACCACGAAAGTTCGAAATCACGAAAAAGTATTAAAATGAAACCTAATTTCGTGTTTTAAATTTTCGTGCTTTCGTGATAAAAATAATTAAATATCATTATTGATTGGCACTGTAGTTGTGAAGTTTTTGTGCGATTTCTGGTAATTTTTTTTCTCATTTCCATACCGTGTTGCTGAGGCACAAATCGTGAAAAGGCGAATTTTCATCTTTTTTTTTATTTTTTTATTCGGAGGCTTGATATCCTGCAGCAACACTCCCGCCGCTCATTCATTTAAAATAACAGAAAACAAAACAATACAAGAAGGACCCAAAAAAATCGGAGATTCCAAAAATAAAAAATTGTCGTCGCCCCTTTATGAACTGGCCCTTTCACCGGATCCTGATTATTTTGCTAAAAAACACAACATCCTTTTGGTCAACCACCGGGTCAGAGTCACCATCTGTCTGGAACCTTCGATGCCGGAAGCGGAGAGAATAAAGCTGCTCAAAGTACATAACATCCTGATCGAGAAAGGGTCTGCCGACATTGTAAGAGGCCTCGCCCCAGTCCATCAGTTAATTCCCCTGTCAGAGGAACCGGCGGTGCGATTCATACAGCTCCCGGATACACTGATCAAAACAAGGAAAATACGCCCATGACGACTGCCGGATCGAAAAAGTTGATAACCGCATTCAGCTTTCTGCTGCTGTTTCATTTCACTTGCTTTTCAGTGGCCTTTGCGCAACATCTGAATGCGCCTCCGGCAAAGACGAACCGTCACCCCAAAATCTCGAGCTACCTGCAAAAGTTGGAAAAAGAATACAAAGAAGGTGCCAATGCCGGCCGATTGGTCGTTCAGAGCATGAATGTCGGTTCCGGTGCCCCGGACAGCGTGTCTGTCTATCTAATGTCCGCGGCCGGCGCCCGCATCGATGAAACTGCACTTTCCGACCTGGGTGCTGAAATCACCAAACGATCCGGCAACGTGATCCGGGCGCAAGTCCCCGTGAATATGCTGACCGCGGTTGCCGATACCGTGAGCGGGGTTTCGTTTATGAGGACGCCCGACACCTTTATCCCCTCGGTCGTCAAAAGCGAAGGCGTCAGCCTGACCGGCGCTGATACCTATCACAATGCAAATTACGATGGAACCGGCGTCAAAGTTGCGGTTTTCGATGTGGGCTTCCAATACTTATCCGATGCGATAAGCAGCCACGAACTTCCGAACAATGTAATAAAAGTCGACTGCACGGGGACCGGCTGCATTCCCAGCAATTTTTCTTCGGAGACCGACAACCATGGTACCGCGGTTGCAGAGGTTATTTACGACATGGCGCCCGGAGTCTCGCTGTATCTCATTAAAGTGGCAGACAAACTGGACCTGAGTGACGCCAAGGATTACGCCATCCAAAACGGCATTAGAATTATCAATCTTTCCGGTGGATATCTCAACCAGAACTTTTATGACGGCGGGTGCTGGTCAACCAACGCCGTCTGTACGGCGAACGACGCCCATGCACACAATATCCTGTGGGTAAACTCGGCGGGCAATGAAGCCCGACGGCATTATGAGGCCGAATTTACAGATCCTAACGGCAACGGATGGCATAATGTTTCAGGAAGTAGTGAGACCATTAAAATATCTGCAAATGATGGCGATACCATTAAAGTATATCTGACATGGAACGACTGGCCAACGCCAACTGATAATTATGATCTTTATCTTTACGACAGTTCGTACAATGTGGTAGACAGCAGCATGAATCCACAGTCAGGGAATCCGGGTCAGGAACCGACCGAACTTATCTCCTATCCGGTTCCGACAACCAAAGGCGGACTTTACTACCTTGCAATTTATAAAGACCCTTCCGCATCAGCTCACTTGTTAGAACTGTACTGTGTCAATCACGATTTGCCGTTAGCGGTGGCCTCGAGCGCCAGCAGCCTGTTGGGTCCTGCGGACGCGGCCAGTGTCCTGGCCGTGGGCGCCATTAGTTACAGTTATTGGTCCACCGGGCCGCAGGAAGTATACAGCTCTCAAGGTCCCACCACCGACGGCAGGATCAAGCCCGATATCATGGGACCGGATAATGTTTCAAATAGCATTGAAGGTTTCTTTGCCGGAACCAGTGCCTCATCCCCCCATATCGCCGGCGCAGCAACCCTTATCCTCCAAAAAAATCCGGTTCTTTCCGTGGATCAGCTCAGGAATTCACTCACCACGACGGCCAGTCACTTGGGAAGTCCTGTACCAAACAACATCTACGGGTATGGACGTCTGAATTTGGATATTAACGCGACCGTTTCGAGCGGCACCGGCACAACCGGCGGCGGCACAACCGGAGACGGCGGCGGCGGTGGCGGATGTTTCATCGCCACTGCGGCGTATGGCTCTTATGAGGCGCCGTATGTTCTGATTTTACGAAAGATACGGGATCGCTTTCTGGTCACCAACAGGGTTGGAAAAGCTTTTGTTCATTTATATTATACCTATTCTCCGCCCTTAGCGGACATTATCGCCAATCACAACAGCTTGAAAATAGTTGTCCGCATCGGCCTTTTGCCCCTTGTGGGAATCAGTTGGCTGGCCTTGAAAACAGGCCTTTTGTTTACTTTGTTTTCATT
>JBAUWG010000472.1:0-3463 GCA_049583675.1 Desulfobacterales bacterium
GGTCTCACCATCTGCCGACCGATAGCCAATAACGCCGAATCGAGTTTTGCCTCGACTCATGAAACCATATGTTAAAACGCTTAATAAACTTTAAGATAATACCTTTTATCGGACTTGTGGCTGTTCGGACCTTATCTGCCACCTACCGCATCAAAATAATGCACCCCGAGATCGAAAAAAATGTTTTCAAAAGAGGTCAGATTCCGATTTATGCTTCATGGCATCAGAGATTCTTTCCCGGCATTACTTTATTTGCGCGCCGAAATCCGATTTCGATCATGATCAGCCAGAGCAGAGACGGCGAACTCATTTCAAGGATAGCTCATGTTCTGGGATGGTATCCGGTGAGGGGTTCATCATCAAAGGGCGGAAGTCAGGCATTGAGAAAAATAAAAAAACTGATCCAGAAAGGATACAAGGTCGGTCATATTGTCGATGGTCCCAGAGGTCCCCTTGGCATGGTTAAACCCGGCCTGCTTCTCATTGCCCAGGCCACGGGGATGCCGATTATCCCCGTCATTGTCTCTGCTGAAAAAAAATGGGTTTTTAAAAGTTGGGACAGGTTTATGGTTCCGAAACCATTTTCTCGCGTGATTATACTCTTTTGCGATGAAATGTGCATTCCGAGAAAACTGTCTCCGTCTGATTTCGAAGAAAAACGGTTGAAAATTGAAAGCACCTTTAAAAAACTCTATAGTGAAACAGACGCCATATGGTTGAGTTCGGATAGGGTCCGCCGATTGTTTCACGACTATAGGAAATAGAAAATAGGAATTAGGAAATAGAAGGATAACCGACTTCCGGAGCCACTGGCAGGCAAATAGAAGATTAGAAGGTTGGCATGTGTCAGAGTCTCCTACCTTTTGATTTATTCGTAATAATAGTTGCGGCTTCTGGATAAATAAGGGAAGTGGGAGAGTTCCTTAAAACTTAAGCATTTGGATTCCATAAAAGGGATTTTTTTATCCTGGAGGGATTTTGATCGAATGATTTCGGCTATTATATTGAGGCCCAGCAGATTTGCGATTCGGTTGACCTCATTGACGAATCGCTCGTTGTTATGGCTGTTTTCGCCCATCCATCCGCCGGTCTGATGAATCCGCTGGTGAATCATCTCGTGTAAAAGGACATCACTGACCATTCGGGTGTTTAAGCTGCGAAGTTCCCATTTGAGACCTGTGGTCGGATAGACCGGACGCATTAACGTCTTGTGTAAAACGATCACATTTCCGATTCGATCATAATATCCAAGACTGCGGTCTTGAGGTGTCTCTTCCCAGACAATTGCGCCGGCAATATTTTTACCGTAGAAGAAGGCATCATTGAGCCTTTTCCACTCGTCATAGATCCATGTACCAAAATCCCCGAATGCATCGGCTGCTTCAATTTTCAATTCCGCAAATGTCGGCATGTAGGAGCCCCAATTAAGCGCTAACGCCCAATTGAAAGTTACTGCTGTTCTATTCGCAATTTTTGTCCCGGATATATGGTGCTGTCGGACGTTAAGGCGTTGATGCTCAGAAATCGATTAAGGCGCATTTTGTGGCCTTGGGCGATTTCGAAGAGACTATCGCCTCTCTTGACCACATAGGTCTTAAGATCTTTCGAACTCAGATCTTCAGCCGGGTCATCGGAAATCTTTAACACCTGTCCGATGTGAAGTCTCGTTGTTGACAAGTTGTTTAATTCCTGGATTTTTTTGGTTGTCGTGCCGTATCGCTTGGCAATAATCCATAGGGAATCTCCGCTGTGTACAACATGCCTTGAAGGATGGTTCGCATTGCCTTTATCGTTCGTCGGCGGGTTGTATGAGGTCATCCGGCCCAGCGGTATTTTGAGTTTTTTGCCTGCAACGATATAGCTCGATCTTCGCATGTTGTTTGCCCACATTATTTTCCTTACGCTGGAATGATATCGCCTGGCAATGGTCGAAAGGCTTTCACCTTGTCTGATGCGATGATAGACATAAGCCGGTCGGGGTGGATATGATACTGGCATGTCATCCAAACTTGCAAGGAGGATGTTGGCTTTGCCCTTAGGAATCCTGAGCGAGTAATTTTCATGAGGCAGTATTTTGTAACGAAGTTCAGGATTGAGTTCACAAAGCTTTTGTTCGGGCACCCCGATGGCTTTTGCAATATCTTTAAGATGAATCTGTTTTGAAACCATGACATTTTCATATTGCAGCGGTTCATCAACAGATACGGTGTCGAGCCCGTATTCCTTTGGATGGTTGATGATATCTATCGCCGCCATAAAACGGGGAACGTATCTGGCGGTTTCTTGGGGAAGACGTTCATAAAGATCCCAGAAGTTATCAAGATAATTGATATTCTGTGTCCGTATGACCTTGAGCACCTGGCCTTCCCCACAGTTGTAGGCAGCCAAAACAGTCGACCAGTCACCGAAAATTTGATGAAGTTCTTTCAGATAGGCGATGGCCGCTTTGGTGGATTTAATCGGGTCGATTCTTTCATCAATATAGGTGTCTCGGTTAAGACCGAATTTATATCCGGTTGACGGGATGAACTGCCACAGGCCAAGCGCCCTGGCTTTTGAAAGTGCGTTGACTTTGAATCCGCTTTCGATTAATGGAAGCCATGATAATTCAACCGGTATGCCGGCGGCCTTTAGCATTGAAACAATCAGCGGGCGATACTTTCCGGATCGCTGGTATGCTTGGATAAAAAATTTCTTTTCGCCATATTTACTAAAGTTGTTAATTTCGGCCTGTACGTGCTTATTCATTACCAAAGGGATGGCATTGTGATTTCCCTTAACCACAATATGCCGTGAAGCGTAAATTTCAAGAATGCGTTTTGAAATCGTAAAACGCAGATCTTCTTTTTGTTGGATGAGCTTAGCGTTGTCGTCGACATCGATTTTAAGGATTAAAGAATACGCATGATCCAGAGCATCGAGGGCGTTTTCAAGCTCTCCTTTTTGCCAGAAATCCTGGGATTCTTGGCAAAAATCAAGGGCCTCATCAAGAATAGATTGTGTTGTTGGCTTGTGAGAGGATTTCTCTGACGCTAGATTTTTGCTATTTGAGCCAGGGTCGGTATCTGAATCGCCCTTTTTACTTTCTGAAGAAACGGAATCTCCACTGGATCGGCCTTGATTTTCATTGCCGTTTTTTTCATTTGAAGCTGAAACATCAGATGCGCTTGATGGGGCTGTTTCATCATTTTTATTTTGGGATAAGCTATTTTGGGCTTTATCCCCGATGTCGTCGGATCTTTTTGTAAAATCCGGCGAATTTTCATGTTCGGAAAATATGGCTTGTTCCCGTGAAACAGGGGCGTTATGAATGTTCTGAACACAGCAGCAAAAGAAAACAAACAGGATGACCGGCAAAAAAACACTGCGTGGATTTATCAAATCAGGCTCCTCAATCGGTTTTAGAATATGACAATTAAATAGGGTTCATTAATCTAAATGGTTTAATGTTCGATTACACAAC
>JBAUWG010000473.1:0-8300 GCA_049583675.1 Desulfobacterales bacterium
GTAAAGGACTGATCTGTCTGGTATCCTCTACGGGGTCTCTGGGAACAGCGGGGCAGATCAATTATTCCTCCAGCAAAGCAGCCATGTCGGTGATACCCAAGGTCCTCACAGCGGAATTTTTCCGGCGAGGTCTCGCCGATAAGATCCGCTGTGTGGCCATTGCTCCGGGTTATGTAGGAACTCCCATGGTCAAGGGCATGAATCAGAAAGCCCTGGAAAAGATCTTGGCGCAGGTCCCCATTGGCCGTCTCATTGAACCTGAGGAGGTCGCTGCCTTCGTGGGGGATATCTATCGAAATGAGGCTTTGGCCGGAGACGTTTTTTATATCCACGGCGGCCTGCGTTTGGGGTCAAAAGGATAAAAGAAATGGTTATCTTTTTAAAAAAATCCTGAACGGACGAAAATATTATTTTATTCCTTTGGTTTTTTATCTTTGTCTGACATCTGAGAAAATTGATCAAAAAAAGATTTAAAAGGCGTCAGACCGTCCATGGTTTTTTGAGCCATGTCTGAAAAATCGAGCCCCATTTCAAGCCATTTTTTATAGTTCTCATCCATGGCTTGCTTGTGGGCAAGATATGTTTGAATCATTTGTTGCAGGTATTTCTCGAAAAATTCCCCAAGAACATTATCGCCAAACTGGATGATCAGGTGAAGTACGGGCACGGGCAACAGAAAATTTTTATTTTTAGCTTCTTCCAGAATAATCTGAGTGAGAATAAAAGCGGTAACGTCTTCGTTGGTTTTGGCGTCGATGATTTCCACCTGCCGTTTCTGCCTGATGAGACCCGCTACTTGGTTGAGCGTTACATATTCACTCTTTTCCGTATCATAAATCCGTCGGTTGGCATATTTTTTTAGTTTGACTTTATCCGGCATATATCTCTCCCTAAAAAATCTAATCTAAACGGAGCGTTTCAATGGATGAAAGGCATATGTTCAATAATTGCCTTCTAAATATTGTGATGCAGCATATTAAACATTTTGAAAATATTTAATTGTACCAAAAAATTATGACTATATATTTAACTATCTAAGTTAACACCATTTATAATATATTTTCGAACGAGTGAAAATAAAATAAAAAAATGTTGCAACGCAAAATAATATCTTGACAATTTTAATTTTAGGATTATAATCCGAATAAACATGGAAAAATTCGCATGGCACAAATAACTTTAACAGGGAGGATTATTAACATGGATTCGGCAAAAATTGCAAAACAAATGATCGATTTTCAAAAAACGATGTTTGACAACACTTACAATGCCATGGTGTTGGTGCAGGAGCAGACCGAAAGAATGGCCGGTACGCTTCTCGATCAGGGCGCATGGATGCCTGAAGAAGGGAAGAAAGCCATCAGAGGTTGGGTGGATGCCTTTAAAAAAGGGCGTGAAGACTTCAAAAAGGGTGTTGATGAAAACTATAAACGGGTGGAAGATTTTTTCACCGCATTCGACAAAGAGAAAAAGACCAAAGCCTAAGGAAAGGAAACCAATCAATGGAACAATTTGATACACTAAAACAGATGGTTCAATTCAACAAAACCGCTTTCGATCAGGGATACAATACGATGGAGATGTTGTGGAAACAGAACGAAAAAATGACGACTTCTTTTTTAGATCAAACGGTATGGCTGCCTGAAGAAGGGAAAAAAACCGTAAATGAATGCATGCGGCTTTTTAAAAAAGGCTGCGATGATTTTAAAAAGGCAGCAGATCAAAATTATAAAAACATAGAAAAATTGTTTTCAGAGTCCAACAAATAACATATAAATGGGGTTCATGATATTGGGTAAAATCGTATCAATGGCATGAACCCCATCATTACTCCGATTTAAAGGGGGCAAAAAGTCAAAATGATTCCATTGAAGAACAGCTCAAAAGGTAAAGTTTTGGATGACATACTGCAGAAAAACATTTCCATATTCTCTCATCTTGTCAATGCGTCGCAAAATTGCCTGAGTGCCTTTTCCAAATATTCAAATGATTTTGTAATTCCTTATCTCATCTCAACGAGTTATTTCAATGATGCGGAAAAGCACAAGCTCTGGTCGGCTTCACCGTTAGAAAGTGTTCAATCTTACATGGAATTGTTGTCTTTTAATCTTGATCTGATCGGTCGAGGTATCACCGGCAGCATGAAAGCGATCAACCATTCGCAGGAAATGGAAATGGAAAACGCCGTCGCCGCAGTATTCAATACCCTGTTTTGTTTGGAAGGTGAAGATCTCGAAGGCTTTTTGGAACGTCAGGCGAAAATGATGGATGTTATGGCCAATCAATTTCCCCAGGCTGTCCGGGACATTGAACCTGAATTTGGGTTCCATTTCGAGCGTGGGTATAATAAAAAGATTGCCGAAACAGACCGCTTTAGTCTGTATCAGATTCTTCCAACAGACAAAAAGGTTAGCGTCAACGACAAGGGAAAGCCGATCATTATTCTTCCACCTTATGTGCTGGGCGCTAATATTTTAGCTTTTTTGCCCAATGAGAAGAAAAGCTATGCCCACTGTTTTGCCAACCAGGGAATCCCCACCTATATTCGAATTTTCAAGGATATCAGTACCAATAAACCCGTCCAGGTCATGACGGGTGAAGACGATACCCTGGATACTCGTTTGTTCTGTGAAACGGTAAAGAAAAGACATGGAAAACTGGTGACGTTGAACGGATATTGTCAAGGCGGTTTTTCGGCGGTGTGCAATCTCCTTTCTGGGAAGCTCGACGGCTTGGTGGATGCGCTGATCACCTGCGTGTCTCCCATGGACGGTACCCGAAGCAAAGGGCTTAGGGATTTTTTAAGGGATCTGCCCGGGCGCTTCAATGATCTTCTTTACGGCACCAAAACCCTGGCCAACGGCAATAAAGTGGCAGACGGCAAACTCATGGGCTGGGTTTATAAACTTAAAAGCATCGAGGATGAATCCCCGATAGCGGCATTTTACAGAGATTTGATGATGTTCGGCCGCCAGAATGGAGACCGAGTGAAAATCAGCAAGACCGCAGCGGCCATCAATTACTGGCTGAACAATGAGCGAAATGATCTCCCCCTGGCAATTACCCAGATGAGCTTCGATTCCTACAACATCCCGATTACCAAAGACGGAACGCTGCCGGTCAAGCTGTTCGGCAAAAAGCTGAATCTTAAGCGACTCAAGGAGAAAGGGATCACATGGCTCATTTGTTACGGAGAGAATGACGACTTGGTGGAAAAGGAAACAGCCCTTGCTCCCATAGACTATATCGATGCTGAAGTTACCGCCTTTCCAAAAGGCCATGTGGCCATTGCCACATCATGGTCTCATCCAAACTCGGCCTGTGCCCTTCACACCCGTTTCGGCGACAAAAACTATCGGGGTCCCGTACGGTTTCAGCTTGATCTGCAAAAAGATTTTAAAGAAGAAATATCTTAATGGGAGCGATATCATGGACCAACATTTTCTGGAATTCTGGGGCAATTTTTTGATTGATGCCGCAAAACAGCAGAAACGACTGGCAGATATGACCCAGTGGATGCAGCAGGGATTCAAGGGGTTCGAGGAATTGACCGCCATGTTCAACAAATGTTACGGCCTGGATCATTTGGAAAAAAATACGCCTGCATACATGGAAACCTGGAAAAGCGCCTCCGAAAATTTTCTGAAATCCTACAACGATGCCGTGGGGCTGATGGGCATGGTGACAATTAACGAACATCTGGCCTTGGTGAAAAAATTCGAAGAACTCAAAGAAAAAGCTGCCACCCAGGAAGAAACCATAAACCGTCTGCGACTGCGATTGGAGGAAAAAAAGACCGAATCGCAGGAAGAACTGGTTCAAGGATTTCAGGATCTGATCGAAAAGCAGGGTAAGCAGTTCCAGGAAGCCATGGCGGCCTTCGGCAGCTTTTTCAAGAAGGAAAACAATTCATAAGCTTAAAATTTTTGCGCTGTTTTGTTGAGCGTTCCCGCTATTTTTCCAGCACGTTAAAGATCTCCTCTTATTCTTAAAATCGGCGCTTATATCGGATTACAAGTTACATCAAGAAAACGCTGATGCCATCAAATAGGAAAAATTCCCCAAGCATAGGGATTCTTCTCGCAAAAATGAGACGTTTGCTTTATGGACAGACACATTAAAACATAATAAAAAAAATAGAGTTTCTATCCTGCATTACGGCATTAAAAGGAGGCGCAAAAATGAGTGGACATATAAAACGGGTGGGGGAACGCAGCTGCCATGAATCCCCGATCATCTGGTCGGACTTTAATACCGAAAATTATTATCGTGGGCAAACCTGTAACTGCAGCCACGGCGGCATGTGTTTCGAAACAGATTGCGCCGCTAAAGCCGAGACAAACATCCGTATTAAGACATTAAATTACTTGCCGGATACAAACGGCCCGGAAGCTTACAGGTTTTACGAAGCCAAAGTAAAATGGTGCCGGGATCTACCGGCTGCGGAAGCCCCCCGTTATGGCGTCGGGGTCCAATATGTGGTCAAAAGTCAAAATATTGAAGGCCCGGACTATCCATGCAGCCTGTGCGGGGACATCATCCCACATGGGAAAATCCATTGCGTCGAAGAATTTGTGTATTTGTGTTCATCCTGTTTTAAACATTATCAGTCGTTGCCGGATGGAATGATTAAAAAAGGCGTCATGGATTTTTTAATGGGGAATGTGATCTGAGTAGCGAAGAATTTATCGAAAGTCCAATCATGGATGGCCGCCGACTCAAAACCATGATCTGTAGCTCCATATATCTTCTTCCAATGATTTCTTATCCTCTTGGAGGCTGAGATACATTGAAGCATTCTGGATCGCCAGTCCGCCGGTATGGGCCAAGGCGTTTACCAGGACAATGACATCTTCGGGATACTTCCGGGCGGCACCGCTGAAGAGACTCATCACGCCAATGACCTCTTCTTTGGCCTTAATCGGAACACAGAGCATTGAAACGACACCTTCCCCCACAATTTCCTTTTTATACTGCAACCGGTTGTCTGCAGATACATCTTCGATAATGACGGTTTCACCTTTCAATGCCTGCGCGATGCTTTTTTGGATGGAGACAGGGCCTTTGTTTTGAAATTCTTCGCTCAGGCCATAGCTTGCCACAAGGTCGAGATCGCCGGTTTTATGGTTCAAAAGCCGAATCATTACCCCCTTCATCCCCAAAGCCTCACAGGTTTCCGCCGTCAAAATATGTAACACTTGCTTGATGTCCAAAGTCGAGTTGATGCTTGAGGCCAGATCGAGAAACAGCATCGAATTGTTTCTCATCCGTTCAAACAAGCGGGACCGTCCGATGGCGATTCCCCCTTGGTCGGCCAATGCTGATAAAAAATCTATTTCATCTTTTGAAAAATTTCGATGCTCTGCAGTATAAAGTGATAAAATGCCGATGGTCTTTTCCTTGGCCATGACCGGCACAGAAAGAATGGATGCAATGCCCTCGGCTTTTTTCGCCTCAAGATTTTCCAGACGAGGGTCCGAGGTGGCATCGTAAAACGAAAGATACCCTCCTTTTAAGATTTCGTCTACGATTTCCTTGGCTTGTGTGGGACTGGCATGCAAATATTTATCAGACAATCCTTTTTGGGCCACTGGAACAAACACATCCTTTTCCTCATCCGCCAGAAAGAGACAAGCTGCCTTGGCTTCCATGATGTCTATGGCGCTCTGAATGATCAGATCCAGAAGCTTCCCCTTATCCAGTGTCGTTCCAAACGCCTTACTAATTTTACAAAAGGTACTAAAATAATTTCTTTTTGGGGCCATTGAAAGTCTCCAGTCAAAGTATCATCTCATTTATTTTTTCTTTTTCGTTTTCATTCCTGACGGTGTTGTTCCGGGGGCGCTTTTCGAAGCCCCTTTTTTCGGACCTGCTTTTTTCGTTCCCCGGTTCTTTTTGTCTTCATCCCTTTCTCTGAGCCAGCGGGCGATTCTCGGCGCAAATTCTCTTTGACACTTTGAACTCACATAAATACCGATATGGCCCGTATCCAGACATATATCTTCGGCATCCCGACTGCCGACTTTACTCGTTAGCAGTTCACAAGCTTCGGGAGGAACAAGATGGTCATATTTCCCATAATAATTCAAGAGGGGCATGGTAATTTTTTTTAGATCAACACGCTTTCCGCCGACCTCCATTTTACTCTGGATCAGCAGATTCTTTTGGTAACAATCGCGAACAAACTGTCGAAAAGTTTCCCCCGGTACATCCGGACTGTCGAAAATCCATTTTTCCATCCGGACAAAATTTTCAACAAAATTTTTGTTGGCCATATTTTCTATAAACCCCACATACTTGTCGATCATCAACCGGGCGGGATTAAGCAGCAGAAAACCGATGTTCATGATGTCTCCGGGAATATTGCCGTAAGTATCCACAATACGATCTACATCCATATCTTTCATCCAGATATGCAACAGCCCCTGGCGGGTATTGAAGTTTGTGGGTGTCACGGTGGTCACCAGACTTTTAATCTTCTCAGGATGAAGGGCGGCATAAATAACGCAGAACGTTCCGCCCATGCAAATGCCCATCAAATGAATTTTATCCAGATGGTGTTTGTCGAGGATAAAATCAATAATGTTATCCATATATCCATTTACATGATCGTCGATGGTGAGATACCTGTCTTTTCGAGCCGGATAGCCCCAATCGATCATATAGACGTCTATTCCTTCTTGTAAAAAACTTTGCACCACGCTCCTTCCGGGTTGAAGATCCAGCATGGTTTCCCGGTTGATCAATGCGTAAACCACCAGAAGCGGCCTTTTGAGTCGAACGTCTGCGGTGGGCTTGTAATGCTTCAATTTTACGCGGTCTTCTTCATAAACAATATCGTAAGGGGTGGCGGCAATTTCGGTCTCAAGAGGTTCCAGCAGCACATCCGACGCTTTTTGAACGCTCTCCCCGGCCTTTTCCGCTTCTTCGGCCAGTTTGGATAAAATGAGATCGACAGATATCTTGGGTTGCGTCATGAAATCACCTCCAATTGAATGTTGGATGTTAGATTTCGGGTGTTAAACTTCGAAACAGAATCGTATTTTGAGGATGGTGATAAATTGAACGCCTTACTGTGAAAATAAAACCGGGACCGCCGATATACTTATGAACGCTTCTCAAGCGCTTTGATTCGCTTTTTCAAAAGGTAGATTTCCTTATACAATTCATCCATTTCCTTTTGTGTCGGAACAGGAAGCATATACAGCAGGGTGCTCTGTATGAGCTCTTTTTTAGCTTCCGAAAATTCAGACATGGAATGCAGAGTTTGATTCAAAATCTTCGTGTATTCAGCAGATTGAAACAGCGTCATGTAATGACCTTCCAGAACTTTTATCCACATCTGGTAATATGCTTTTGAACCCTCGGGAAGGTGGCCCTCATCCGCCAATTCCGTCAGTTTTTCCTGCATAACATGGAAGGACTTTTCAACCGGCAACGATAAAACCTGCAAAAATTCAGTCATACGCGTCTGAAAGATGTTATATTTATCAAAGGCCCGATTCATTTTCTCCTGATAAAGCCGCGTTAAACCGATTTGCGGTATATCGAAAATTTTTCTCAATTCCGTTTCATAGAGTTGTATCCACACTTTAACGGCATCTTCGCCAAGGTTCTCAAACGTAAAAGATTTTGTCGATTCTTGAACCTTTCCGGCCCTTTCAAGCCATTGCTGTTGGAAACGAACAAAAGTGTTTACGCAGGTTTGAGCAATTTTTAAAAAAATTTCAGGAAGGTCGCCGGTTCCATTAAAGATGGTTTCCATGGTTTCTTGTTCACCGAAAATCCGTGACCATGCCTTCCAGGTTTTTTGACTGCTTTCCAATGATGTCTGAAAACGGCTTGTTTTACCCTCTCCTTTTGAATCCGATGTATTACTGCCGGTAGCATATAGATTTGGCCACATCGAGGCCATCGATTCCCAAAATGCCGTGGATGTTTTTATCCAGTTGCCAAAGAGAATTTCCGGTCCGGGATCATCCTTTTGTTTATCATTCATCCCCCACCTCATCTTATGAAACCTTTAAATACTTTATTTTTTTATTTTCTCTCTCGATAACATGAAATGTCAATAACAAACCCGTTTAAAAGACCGAGTAGAAAATATTATCTATATTTTTGTTTTATTTCGGGAAAAATCCCTATTTGACGGGGATATTTCCCTATGAAAATGAACCCTTTATCTTATGGACATATTTTTTCAGAATTTGATAGAGTAAGATCACTAAAGAGTTTTTATATTTTATATTATAGATCAAATGGCGGGAGGCTACATTTCTCAACCGCCTTCACAGAGTGGT